>LFTS01000054.1:596-1414 GCA_001513435.1 Gammaproteobacteria bacterium DTU040 | reverse complement strand
GTTGGAGACACTACAATGGAACGTATATTTGAAGCTCAAAATGCGGGGTACGGGCAGATGGTGCTTGGTGTCGCTCGAACCACCAAGGCTAAGGTGAGTGGAGTGTTCACCGCCCTTAGACTGCCAAAGATTGTCGTCAGCATCCTGACCTGGGCACTGCTGCTTAGCATTGGCTTGATGCTGGCTGGCCTGATAGCTTTTGCTGCATTTATTTATTTTATGCTTACGAGTTCAGGTCAAAAAAGCAAGGACGGTGAGCTGCATGAAGATGGGCTCGGAAATTGGGTCGGAGATTTATATGCTCACGAAGATCCGTCCAGTGTTCATTACGATCCTACACAAGACCCATTTCTAGCAAATGGGCCTGGTTGGCACGTAAGTAAAGCCTGGGAAGAACTACACGGACGTAGAAATTAATAAAAAGCCTGCTAAAAAGCAGGCTTTTTTGGGATAGTTAGATTCTTCTATGCCTACCTGTTTTTGATAGCCTGAGCTGCTGCTCTAGCTGCTCGTACTTTCGGATGTCTGCTGGCAGCGCGAGCACCGGCTCGCACCGCTGCGCCCCCAGCTCTGTTGGCAGCATCAGCAGCACCGCCAACCTCCTTGCCGAAGCCTATACCAGATGCTGCACCTATACCGCCCATCATCCCAGCAGCGGTACCCAAAGTTAACGCGCTGTTTATCTGCATACCAGCCCAGGCCATAAATGCTAGAAAAAGCATTGGCATCGCAATCAACGATCCCCACAATACAAAGTCCGACATCCAGTAGGATGCACCATGGTCTGTCCAAGGCATCATCCGTGTTGCAACAGCACC
>LFTS01000054.1:0-435 GCA_001513435.1 Gammaproteobacteria bacterium DTU040 | reverse complement strand
GACCAGCACCATGTAGGCTATTGCCTGAAACATCGGTAATGCTGATCGCATGGCCTGCACTTGTGCTTCAGCCTTATCTCGTTCATTGCCAAGCGCGCGGCTCCGCCTCACCCAACATCAACTCATCAGCAAACACTGCTTCAATCGAAACATTGTGCTGCTGTTGAATACTGGCCTCATTACGATCCAGCTGCAGAAAAAATCCTTGTTCGGCTAGGCGCCATTGCAAGACCTGCTGCGCAGAGAAAACCGGCTCTTCGCATTTAAAGGTGTAGAAAAAATCTGACCGGCTGTAAAAAATGTCGGGGAACTTGGAAAATGTAAACTTCTACAAGTGCTTTGCCAAGCGACCGGCTGCGTGCAAACCGCTTTACTGTGGGATTGTGGGAGCGCATCTTATGCGCGATGAGAACCCTGCCGAGCTTAGCTGCTCCT
>LFTS01000290.1 GCA_001513435.1 Gammaproteobacteria bacterium DTU040 | reverse complement strand
CTGAACAGTTTCGCGCACAACTGCACTTGTCTAACGGTCAGCTCTGCTCTAGTGTTAACCAGCAATGCTGGGCAGTGGGGCAGTTAACTTTACCTAGCCTAAAAGAACTGCGTCAACATCAACCAAGCAAACAGGCAAAAACACAGGTGCAGCAGTTGGTGGCCGATGTTCAGTCTCTACACGCACAGCCTGAAAATGCGGGCGCTTTATTGTCAGTCATGGCCGGGTTAACCCAAGTGTTTCTGCGCTAATCGATGAGCAAGGCTGCGGTTAAACCGCGATCACTCCAGTAAAAAACAAAATTGCTGCGACGCAGAACATCGCGACAAAGCCCACGGGGATGCCCATCAGGTGTCGCAACAAGGGTCCCATGGTGGCTAAGGTGTGGGCGGTGTAAGCCCAGCCGCCGACAAATGCTAAAACTATTAGAAGCACTGCAATGATGGTCAACTTAATACTCCTTAACCTGTAACCTGTGCCGTTTGTATAGAAATCGGGTTGTATTGCTGCAAGGAAGCCATTTGAACACCGCTCCTTTTCTCTCATCCTATAACCAATCAGTCTAGATGAACTTGATTGTTATTTGGTTTTACAAAACCAGTCTTGCCAAGATTATTAAGAATAATCGCTAGCCGTTATACATTACCCGTAATCGCCACGTGTGCATCAGTTCTTTGTTATACTTTTTTGCTAAACGAAACAGAATTTATCGGGAGTAGGGCATGAGCTACGATTTTGATCTATTTGTTATAGGTGCGGGTTCTGGTGGGGTACGGGCATCGCGATTTGCAGCGGGCTTTGGTGCCAAAGTAGCCGTAGCAGAAAGCCGTTATCTTGGCGGTACCTGCGTCAATGTGGGCTGTGTGCCCAAAAAGCTAATGTCCTATGCGGCCCAATATTCTGATGAATTTGCGCTCAGTGAAAGCTTTGGTTGGGACGCGCAGGTGAATGGCTTTAACTGGCAGACGCTGATTACGCACAAGAATACAGAAATAGAGCGTTTAAATGGTATCTACGGCAACTTACTAAAAAATAACGACGTGACGCTTTTGGAAGGTCATGCACGTATTGTCGATGCCCATACGGTTGAGGTGAGTGGTCAGCAGTATAGTGCCGCGCATATTCTCCTTGCTACCGGCGGCTGGCCGCAAGTGCCTGATATTCCTGGCAAAGAACACATCACCGACTCCAACCAAGTGTTTTACTTACCAGAACAGCCACAACGTGTGCTGGTAGTGGGCGGCGGATACATCGCTCTGGAGTTTGCCTCAATTTTTAATGGTCTGGGCAGCCAAGCGTTTTTATCCTACCGTGGCGATTTGTTTATGCGTGGCTTCGATCTGGATATTCGTGAGCATGTGCGTGACATTATGCAAGAAAAGGGCGTTGAACTGATGTTCAACACCCAAGTTGAACGTATTGAGAAGGGTCAAAACGGTGTACTCACTGCTTTTTTCCAAGATGGCAGCACTTTGGAAGTGGATTGTATTTTCTACGCAACAGGTCGCCGCCCTATGCTGGATGATTTGGGGCTAGAAAATGTCAGTGTGCAGTTAGATAAAGCCGGTTTGGTGGCGGTTAACGAGCATTATGAAACCAGCGAGCCGAGTATCTTGGCTGTTGGCGATCTGATTAAAGGACCACAATTGACCCCTGTTGCACTGGCTGAAGGAATGGCCGTGGCGCGTCGTTTATTTAAACCTGAGGAGTACCGTCCGGTTGATTACCGTGATATTCCAACGGCGGTATTTACCTTGCCTAATATAGCCACAGTGGGCTTATCGGAAGAGCAAGCCACTGCTGAAGGCTACAAAATAAGCGTATTTACCAGCAAATTCCGCCCAATGAAACTGAGCTTTTCACAGCAAACAGAACGTATTTTTATGAAGCTGATTGTTGATAAGTCAACCGACAAAGTTTTAGGTTGCCATATGGTTGGCCCAGATGCGGGTGAGTTGATTCAAGGCTTGGCGGTAGCGATTAAGGCGGGAGCTACTAAAGCTGTGTTTGATCAAACAATAGGGATTCACCCAACTGCGGCGGAAGAGTTTGTCACCATGCGTACCCCAACACGTTAGTTGGGGCCGCATAGCGCATTATTAGTGCTAGTAGGTATCTTAGTGGTGCAGATGCTCAGCGCCAGTGCCGGCGTTCATGTCTTTCACTTGCACCTCAAGCTCCACGCTTCCAGCCTGCTCAAAATCTAGGCGAATAGGGAAGTGTTCGCCTTCGTTTAAGGACTGCTTCAAGCCAATGAGCATGATATGAAAACTGCCTGGTTTAAGCTCTAAAGTACCGTTGGCGGGCACATCAATAAACTCGACCTCAACCATTTTCATCAAGCCGTCTTGGTGAATGTGGTTGTGCAGCTCTGTTTTTTCCGCTACGGGTGAATAGGCGCTCATCAAACGATCGGCACGACCTTGATTATAAATACTGACAAAAGTTGCGCCTGTGTGAGCCGTGGGCGGCAATGCCCGCGACCAGGGTTGTTCAATACCTATGCTTGCAACTGTAGCAACATACTGACCTTTGATAGTTTCCGCTGCATGTACCGTGGACTCCGCAGCGTACGTGAACGGGCTAAAACCAATGATGACTGCTAGCAAACTGTTTTTAAAAAATGTGCTACGCATATGTGTTTCCTTTGTAAGTTGAGTATTAGGGGCAGCGAGAGAATAGCAAAACGCTGCTGGAGCAAGGATGCGGTGTATTGCAGCAGCCGTTCTATTGAGCTAACAGCCATTGTTGAGTCAGATAGGGCTTATCTACAAAGGCTATTCTGAGCTCAATATGCTTTATAGCCAATTTAACATAATATTTATTATGGCTCATTTATGCATTATCTGAATCAGAACCCTGTGGCTCTAGCAAATCGTCAAAGTCTGTTTTAAGGTTGGTTTCCATCGACTCAAGCTCTGCCAACAAGCTACTAAAACTCAACTCACGCAGTGGCGTGCTTTCACTATCGTCATGCTGTGTTGATTCACTGTCCTCAGCGCTCACGCTTTTATCCACTGTCTCAAGTAAATTTTCTTGTAGCTTGTCAAACGCTGTGCTCAGATCACGAACTTCTTTTAGTGGCGGCAGCTGGTCTAAACTGGATAAATTAAAATAATCTAAGAAGGCTTTAGTAGTTGCCAACATAGCCGGCTTGCCGGGAACATCTTTATAACCAACCACTTTAATCCAGTCTCGTTCTTGCAGCGTTTTTATTATCTGACTGCCCACAGCCACACCACGCACATCTTCAATTTCGCCACGCGTGACTGGTTGCTTATAAGCAATCAAGGCCAAGGTTTCCAGCAAGGCTCTTGAATAACGTTGCGGGCGTTCTTCCCAGAGCCGGCCTATATAGTGGGCAAACTCTTGACGGATTTGGATGCGATAACCACTGGCAAGCTCTTTCAGCTCCAGTGCGCTGCCTTGCAAATTGTCTGCTAACTGCCGTAAGCCTTGCTGGATAGCTGCTGCATCCAGCTGTTCTGCAGCAAATAACTCTACCAGTAAGCTCATACTGAGCGGTTTGTCATGGGCCAGTAATACGGCTTGTAAGATAGTGGCGAGCTGGTCAGAGTGTTTTGCTACTGTGGTCAT
>LFTS01000132.1:4883-7326 GCA_001513435.1 Gammaproteobacteria bacterium DTU040 | reverse complement strand
ACTTCATACAGAGCGCCTGATGTGGTGCGGGTGGTGAGCATGGAAATAAGTTTTTGCCCAAGGCGGGTATAAAATTGTGCGCCATCCATGGGGCGCGGACCATCGGTTTCAGCCAGTGGATCGGCGTCATAGAGGAACACTAAGTCCAGGTCGGAGCCGTGACCCAGCTCGATACCGCCTAGCTTGCCGTAACCGACAATTACAAAATCAAGTTCACAGGGGCTGTTGTCATCGCGTTTGGGTTGGCCGTGCTTGCGCACCATGTCCTTCCAAACCAGCTTTAGTACCTGCTCCAAGATGGCTTCGGCTAACCAGGTTAGGTAATCGCTCACTTTCATCAGTGGCAATGTGCCGGCTATTTCGGAAGCGGCTACGCGCAAGCGGTGTGCCAGTTTAAAATGACGCAGCACATCCATTTGTTGCTCTAAATCGTCTTCAGGGATGCGCATTAAGCGTTCGCGTAACTCGGCAGCCAATTCAGGTGCCAGGGGCGGACGGTAGAGGCGGCCGGCGTTGAGTAGCTCATCGAGCAGCGCTGGAAACAATGCAAGCTGCGTGGCAATCCAAGGGCTAGCGGCGCACAGCTCAATCACGCGCGAGAGTGCGCCGGGATTTTCGGTTAACAGTACTAAGTAGGCGGAGCGTCGCGCCACAGCTTCAATAAGGGGGAGTACGCGTTCGAGTACCAGATCAGGCTGCTCGTGCTCAACCGCATGACATAAAAATCGCGGCATAAAAGCATCTAAGCGTTCGCGACCGACACGCTGCATAGCACGTACTTGGCTGCTGTTGCGTAGTTGCAGCAGGCGTTGCCAGGCGGTATTGGCATCATTAAAGCCAGCTTCGCTGAGCTGCTGCAAAATACTGCTTTCTTCAATGGATGCTTCCCAGACGGGTAGCCACTCGCCGCCAATATATTCTTCGTCTTCTTCGTCCGGATCGGCAATCACGTCGCGAAAGTGCTGCTCAATGATTCGTCTTTTGTTGTGCAGTTGCTGCTCAAATTCCGTCCATTCAGCAAAACCCATAATGACGGCTAAGCGGGCGCGCTCTTCTTTGCTGCTGGGGAGTTGCTGGGTTTGTAGGTCGGCAATCGCTTGTAAGCCATGCTCAGTAAAACGTAAAAAACGATAGGCATCTTTGAGTGCCACAACAGAGTCTGTCGGCATATAGCCCTGAATGGCTAGGGTGTCTAGGGTGACCAGTAGGTGTCGTTGTTGCAGGCTTAGATCGCGGCCGCCATGAATCAGTTGATAGGCTTGTGCAATGAATTCGACTTCGCGGATACCGCCTGAGCCGAGCTTAATGTTGTCGTCCATGTCCTTGCGGCGTACTTCTTGCTGGATGAGCTGTTTCATCGAGCGCAGCGCTTCAATGGCGGAGAAGTCTAGGTAACGGCGGTACACAAAGGGTTTGAGGATGTGCAGTAATNNTAATTTGGCTCCGGCGCTTTGATCGCCCGCCACGACCCGTGCTTTGATCATGGCGTAGCGTTCCCAGTCACGGCCTTGGTTTTGATAGTACTGTTCAATGGCGGTGAAGCTAAATAACAAAGGGCCGCTGGAGCCGTAAGGGCGCAGGCGCATATCCACGCGAAAAACAAAGCCGTCCAGTGTAATGCTGTCGAGGGCTTTGATTAGTTTTTGCCCTAGGCGGGTGAAAAATTCTTGGTTATCTAGGTTACGTTTAGCGCCTTGGGTTTCGCCTGCTTCTGGGTAGGTGAAAATTAGGTCTACGTCAGAAGAAAGGTTTAGCTCGTAAGCACCCAGTTTGCCCATGCCCAGAACCACCATGTGTTGGGGTTGTTGATTGTGGCGGCCTATGGGGGTGCCGAATAGTTGGCAATGCTGTTGATAAAGCCATTGGTAGGTGGTTTCAATGCAGCTGTCGGCTAGGGCGGACAGTTCTTGGCAGGTGCCGTCGAGATCCGTTAAGCGGTTAAGTTCGCGCCAGATAATCCGTAAGTATTGGCGGTTTCTGTATTTGCGTAGTTGTTCTAAAAGGTTTACTTCATCAAGGCTTTGTTGGGTGATTTCAGTGAGCTGTTGTTGAAAGCTATCAGGATTTTTTCCTTTGTCGAGCTCGCCTTGGTTGAGTTGTTCGATGAAGTATAGGGGATCGCGGCAGGCTTGGTTAAGGACAAACTCACTTAAAGTAAAGGTTCTGATGCATTGCTCGAAAACGGCTTGTGGCCAGTTCGGTGGGTTGATTTTTTGTTCTGCTAATGCAGTGTGCCAGCTTTGTTCGGCGTGTTGGCGCAGGGCGAATAATTGGCTGGGCAATTCGGTAAGGAGGTTGGGAATCATACTGTGCTCAAGGTCGCTGCTTGGTGGTAAAAGATACCTGAAATGAAGGGAGTTCACCATGGGGTAGTTGGGTTGGTGGTGTGGGTTTGTTCTGGTTTGAGTGTTGCAGTATCCGGCAGTTACTCCATAAAGACGCC
>LFTS01000132.1:0-4813 GCA_001513435.1 Gammaproteobacteria bacterium DTU040 | reverse complement strand
GTCCTTGTAGGCTCCCTGTCGCCATCCTTGGCGACAAAGGCTTTATTGCGCAACTACCGGCTGCTGTTTGGGCTGGGTTGGTGGCTTGCTGGTTTGTGTTTGTTTGCTTTGGTTTGAGTGTTGCAGTATCCGGCAGTTACTCCATAAAGACGCCGCGAGTACGTCCTTGTAGGCTCCCTGTCGCCATCCCATCCTTGGCGACAAAGGCTTTATTGCGTAACTACCGGCTGCTGTTTGGGCTGGGTTGGTGGCTTGCTGGTTTGTGGTGTTTTTTATGCAGCTGTCGTCAGAGACCGCTCAGCCTATTGTGCTAAAAGAGACTAGCAAAGAGGTGACTAATGCGTCATTATGTAGTAAAACTACAAAACGATAAAGGCTCGAATCAATACAATACTTCCATAAGATGTATAGTACGTAAAAAGCCTCTACCCTAGGCAGAAAGTTAGGAGTCCGCTATGCAAGATCTTGATCCAGTAGAAACCCAAGAATGGCTTGATGCACTCGAATCCGTGCAAGAGCAAGTGGGTGAAGAGCGTGTGCATTATCTGTTATCACGCTTGGGCGAGTTAGCCAGTCGCGAAGGTATTCGCTTACCCCATGCAATCACTACCCCTTACCGCAACACCATTCCCGTTACTCACGAAGCCCGTATGCCGGGTGATTTGTTTATGGAGCGTCGTATTCGTTCCTTAGTACGTTGGAATGCGTTGGCGATGGTGATGCGCGCTAATATTGCTGACCCTGATTTGGGCGGGCATATCGGTACGTTTGCATCCAGCGCCACTCTATACGACATAGGCTTTAACTATTTTTTCCAAGCGCCGACTGAAGAGCATGGCGGTGACTTGATCTACTTCCAAGGCCATGCCGCGCCGGGTATTTATGCGCGCGCCTTCTTGGAAGGGCGCATTAGTGAAGAGCAGCTCGAGAATTTTCGTCGTGAAGTAGACGGCAAGGGTTTGCCTTCTTATCCACACCCCTGGTTGATGCCTGATTTCTGGCAGTTCCCGACTGTTTCTATGGGTTTGGGGCCGATTCAGGCGATTTATCAAGCGCGTTTTATGAAATACCTTGAACATCGTGGTTTTATTCCTGCGGGCAAACAAAAAGTGTGGTGTTTCCTTGGCGATGGTGAGACTGATGAACCAGAAGCGCTTGGTGCGATCTCGCTTGCAGGTCGTGAAAAACTGGATAACCTAATTTTTGTGATTAACTGTAACTTGCAGCGTTTGGATGGTCCTGTGCGTGGTAATGGCAAGATTATGCAAGAGCTGGAAGGCAACTTCCGTGGTGCTGACTGGAACGTGTTGAAAGTGGTTTGGGGTCGTTACTGGGATCCGTTGTTTGCTAAGGACACAGAAGGTGTGATGCAGCAGCGCATGGACGAAGCTTTGGATGGTGACTACCAGAACTACAAGGCCAATGACGGCGCCTTTGTGCGTAAAGACTTCTTTGGTACTGATCCACGCTTAGCGGCTTTGGTTGAAGATTTAACCGATGCTGAAATCTGGAAGCTTAACCGTGGCGGCCATGATCCATTCAAGGTGTATGCGGCTTACCATGCGGCGGTTAACCATGTTGGGCAGCCAACGGTTGTCCTCGCTAAAACCATTAAAGGTTACGGTACAGGCAGTGGCGAAGCACAGAATATTGCTCACAACGTTAAGAAGATTGATATCGATAGTCTGCGCAGTTTTAGAGACCGTTTTGCTATTCCGGTGGATGACGATGAATTAGAGAAACTGCCTTTTTACCGTCCAGCCGACGATAGTGCGGAAATTAAATACTTGCAGAAGGCGCGTAGCAAGTTAGGTGGCTATGTGCCCCAGCGTCGTCAGCGTAGTATGAGCATTCCCGCTCCGTCACTGGATACATTGAAAGCTATTTTAGATGGCAGCGGTGATCGTGAAGTGTCCACCACCATGGTGTTCGTGCGCATTCTCGCGCAGCTGTTAAAAGACAAAGACCTTGGTAGTCGTATTGTGCCGATTGTGCCGGATGAGGCGCGTACCTTCGGTATGGAGGGTTTGTTCCGTCAGCTAGGAATTTATTCAGCAGTGGGGCAGTTGTACCAGCCGGTGGATAAAGGTCAGGTGATGTACTACAAGGAAGAGGTCAAAGGGCAACTGTTGGAAGAGGGTATTACCGAGGCCGGCGCGATGTCCTCGTGGATTGCTGCAGCGACTTCATACAGTCATCATAACCAGCCGATGCTGCCGTTCTATGCGTTTTATTCCATGTTTGGTTTCCAGCGGATTGGCGACTTGGCGTGGGCAGCGGGTGATATCCGCGCGCGTGGTTTCTTGATGGGCGGTACGGCAGGGCGCACAACCCTGAACGGTGAAGGCTTACAGCACGAAGACGGTCACAGTCATATTTTGGCGGGCACTATTCCAAACTGTCATACCTACGATCCGGCTTACGGTTACGAAATGGCGGTGATTATCCGCGAAGGGATTTATCAGATGGTTGAGCAGCAAAAAGACTGCTTCTACTACATTACCATGATGAATGAGTCCTATCAGCAGCCAGCGATGCCACAGCGTGAGCATATTGAGCGCGATATCATTCGCGGAATGTACTTGCTAGAAGAAGATAAGCGTAAGAGCGAGCTACATGTGCAGTTATTGGGTAGTGGCACTATCTTGCGCGAAGTGCAGGCTGCCGCACAAATTCTACGTAATGATTTTGGCGTTGGCGCTGATGTTTGGAGTGTAACCAGCTTCAACGAGCTGCGCCGTGACGGTCTGGACGTGGAGCGCTGGAACAGGTTGCATCCGCGCGAAGAGCCGCGCTTGAGTCATATTGAGGTCTGCTTGCATGAGCGTCGTGGTCCTGTAGTGGCTTCGACTGACTACATGAAGCTCTATGCCGACCAAGTACGCCAATGGGTGCCGCAAAACACCTATAAAGTGCTGGGTACGGACGGTTTTGGCCGCAGTGATACGCGCAAAAAACTGCGTGACTTCTTTGAGGTCGACCGCTACTGGGTCACTTTGGCGGCACTAGAAGGCTTGGTCAAAGAAGGGCAGTTGGATGTGCAGGTGCTGGAAGATGCTATGACTAAATACGGTATCGATGCTAATAAACCCAACCCGCTAGACTGCTAAGGAGGACAATAGCGATGACTACAGAATTAATTCGCGTTCCCGATATTGGCACGGGCGAGGGTGAGGTTATTGAGATCCTCGTCAATGTTGGTGATGCCATCGAAGCCGAGCAGGGGTTATTAACCTTGGAGTCGGATAAAGCCAGTATGGAAATTCCCGCGCCTAAAGCTGGGATTGTCAAAAACATTAAAATTAAGCTGGGTGACCGTTTAAAAGAAGGCGATGCGCTGCTTGAACTGGAAATAGATAGCCAAGCAGTTGACAGTTCGGCTGCGAGCTCAGCGGCTGTAGCTGACGAAGCGCCAGAACCCTCTGCAGAGAGTGCAGTGGTTTCTCAGCAGGTGGCAGATATTCTTAAAACGCAACACGGTGTCACCACTGAAAGTGGTGCGTGCATTAAAGAAGTGAAAGTGCCTGATATTGGCTCTGCTGAAAAAGCCCAGGTTATTGAATTGCTGATTGCTGTTGGCGATCAGGTAACAGAGGAGCAATCTCTGCTTACGCTTGAGTCGGACAAAGCCAGCATGGAAATTCCTTCACCTGCTAGTGGTGAAGTGATTGAGGTGTTGGCTAAACTCAATAGCGAAGTAACCGAAGGCGACTTGATTTGCCGCATTCGTATGGAGCAGGAAGTTTGCGATGTGCTGCAAGCCAGTGTTACTCAGCCTGAGTCAGCACCTGTTACGGAGCAGCTGGTTGATGGTGGTCCCGTTTCGGTAGCACCAGCCAGCCAGCCGAGTAAGCCCGCCAAACAAAGCGGCCCTGTGCATGCAGGTCCTGCAGTGCGCAAGTTGGCGCGTGAGCTTGGTGTAGACTTGTCACAAGTCAGTGCAACAGGCCCACACCAGCGAATAGTCAAAGAAGACGTTCAGCTGTATGTGAAAACTAGACTCAGCACGCCTGACGCGCCCCAAAATATGCAGGGCAACGGCATTATGCCGATCCCAGCGGTTGACTTTAGCCGCTTTGGTGAGACAACAACTGCACCGATGACCCGCTTACAGCAGCTTGGTGCGGAAAATTTGCACCGCAGTTGGTTGAACGTACCGCATGTTACTCACTTTGAGTCCGCAGATATTACCGAGCTGGAGGCCTTTCGAATCACGCAGAAAGCGGTGGCTGAAAAAGCAGGCACTAAACTTACAGTACTGCCTTTTCTTCTCAAGGCTTGCGCTTATATGCTGAAAGAGATGCCTGAGTTTAATAGCTCGCTGGCACCTAACGGCAAAGAGCTGATCATGAAGAAGTACGTCCATCTAGGCTTTGCGGTGGATACGCCGGATGGCCTATTGGTGCCGGTAATTCGTGATGTAGACCAAAAGAGTCTGTTACAACTAGCGATTGAAGCGGCTGAGTTGGCAGACAAAGCGCGCAATAAAAAGCTCAGTGCAGAACAAATGCAGGGTGGCTGTTTTACTATTTCTAGTTTGGGGCATATTGGCGGTACTGGCTTTACGCCGATTGTGAACACGCCAGAAGTGGCCATTCTAGGAGTGTCGCGTGCGACCATGCAGCCCGTGTGGGATGGAAAGGATTTTGCTCCGCGACTGATGTTGCCGTTGTCGCTCTCCTATGATCACCGCGTCATTAACGGTGCTGCTGCAGCGCGCTTTAGCAGAAGGCTGAGCGACTTGTTAGCGGAAATACGTAGCTTATTGCTCTAAAAACTAAGCTTGCCAAGGAGGTAATTATTCCTTGGCAAG
>LFTS01000100.1:345-4314 GCA_001513435.1 Gammaproteobacteria bacterium DTU040 | reverse complement strand
ATCTATTGATTCTTTGAAACTGTTGAAAAACCTTATCAAAATTTATATCTGACTCAGCTTGCTCCTGTTGCGCTAATGCCATACCGACCAGCAACCAGTTGCCTTGCTCGTCTTGCTCTAACTTCAGCTGCAACCCTTCAATAGTTATTGCGGCTAGCTGCCATTGCCGAGTCAGCAGACTTTTAACAATATCAGGCTGGAAATAAAGCCGCTGCACATCCAGAGTTTGATTGCCTTGCCCTATGGAAACATCGCCAGCGCGCACCACTGGTGAAAAGCCTGACCAACCCCCTTCGATACTGCCCAAACGCACAGGCTGTTGTAACTGCTGACTAAGAAACTGCTCTACATCCGCTTTATGTTCAGTCAATAGGGGAGAGAAAAAACGTCCAAAGCTGACATATACCGCCGTAAGCAGTAACAAAACAAAAACCAGCCAATAGCTCAACCTAAGATTGAGCTTAAGCGTTTTTTGCAACAGATTCACGGTGCGTCCTTAAAGCAAAACCACATCATACTGTTCCTGCGAATACATGCTTTCAACCTGAAACTTAATAGGGCGTTCTATAAATATTTCCAAGTCGGCCAAATTGCCTGCTTCTTCATCCAGCAACCTGTCCACAACACTCTGACTCGCCAATACCATATAGCCTTGAGCTTGATAGGTGCGCGCTTCACGCAAAATTTCACGAAAAATTTCATAACATACTGTTTCGGCGGTACGTAATTCACCACGCCCGCTGCAGGTTGGACAAGGCGCGCAGAGGATTTGCGATAAGCTTTCGCGCGTGCGTTTGCGCGTCATCTGTACCAAGCCTAATTCTGAAATACCCACAATATGGGTTTTAGCATGATCACGTTCTAGTTGACGCTCTAAGGTACGCAACACTTGTCGACGATGCTCCTCATCATCCATATCAATAAAGTCGATAATAATAATACCGCCCAAGTTACGCAGACGTAACTGCCTTGCAATGGCTATGGCAGCTTCTAGGTTGGTTTTGAAAATAGTTTCTTCTAAAGTTCGATGCCCGACAAAAGCTCCTGTGTTTACATCAATAGTGGTCATAGATTCAGTGAGCTCTATAACCAGATAACCACCTGACTTCAGCGGCACTTTGGGCTGCAAAGCATGCTGAATTTCATCTTCAATATTGTATAAATCAAAAATCGGCCGCTCACCCGGATAGTGCTCTATGCGCTCACTCAACTCGGGCATCAGCTCACTCACAAAGCGTAACGCTTTTTGCATTGTTTCGCGCGAGTCCACGCGAACTTTCTCCGTACCCTCACAGACAAAGTCTCGCAACGCACGCATTGGTAAAGCCAAATCCTCATAAATCAAGCATGCCGATGAACAATTATTAATACGCTCTACCACTTGCCCCCACAACCGGTGTAAGTAACGAATATCCGCCAACATCCCTTCCGTACCTACAGATTCAGCGGCAGTACGAACAATAAAACCACCCTGTTGTTTATGTGGCTCATTCTCAATGCATTGGCAAACCAGCTCTTTTAATCGCTCACGCTCACCTTCATCTTCAATTTTTAAAGACACGCCCACATGCTCACTACCTGGCATATATACCAAGTAACGCGAGGGTAAAGACAGATAAGTGGTTAGGCGCGCGCCTTTGCTGCCTATAGGGTCTTTTGTCACCTGTACGACGATAAGCTGTCCTTCTTGCAAAACAGCACTAATGCTTTCTACGCCTTGTTCAGAAGCCGCACGCACTTCATCCAAGGGCAAAAAAGCAGCGCGCTCTAAACCTATCTCAACAAAGGCAGCTTGCATGCCTGGTAAAACGCGCACCACCTTGCCTTTGTAAATATTACCGACAATGCCTCGGCGCTGAGTGCGTTCAATATGCACCTCTTGCAGCACACCATTTTCAAGTATAGCTACGCGAGATTCCATGGGGGTGATATTGATTAAAATCTCTTCACTCATATTACTTCTCTTTGCCGAGTCAGTTTTCAGAAGCTTACAAACAAAAATGCCGATACTCTGGGAATATCGGCATTTTACAGCAGTTTTAACGCAAGGGGATTTTAGAACACAAAATTAAGGTGACGATTATCCTCTAGCGTAAGCGTACGCTTTTGTGTCAGCCCCTGATATTTAACCTCTACGTTATATACACCCGGGTCCAGTATGAGCGATAAAGGTGTAGAACCGTAGGGCTTATCGTTGATATACACCTGGTCACCGTATTTGTTGCTACGCACAATCAGAGAAACCGACTGGGTTTCACATAAATCAGCTGGAGCCTTTAAGAGTGCGCAGGCCATCATTTTGCGCGAAACTACATTGGCACGTACTTCAACCTCTGCGCTAACCGAGCCATCTAGATTCATATTGGCTTCAGTAAAGTTTCGGTTAACCTCGGTGGTGTACCAGTCAGAGCTTAATCTGACCTGATCGATTTGATCAGCTAACTCTTCAGATAAGGCCGCTTGGTAATGATCCTGCACCCAGTTTTGAATTCTTGCATCCAGCGGATAGTCATTTAGACAAGCTGCCAGGCTTTTGCTGGGGGAACATTTAAAAGAAACAGCTTCGCTAAAGCGCAGCTCACGATCCAAAAACCGGGTAATTTCTTGCACGCGCTGGATATCTTGCTCGCGCTGTTGCGCTGCATAATTGGTTTTCATTCTATCCAAATCGCGTTTGGCTTGAACTAGCAGCAGCTGATGTGACGCCAATTTTTCTTCTATCTGGCTGACACGCTTGGCAACTTCTTTTTCATCCTTAGACAGCAACTCGTGCAGACCTAACAGCTCATCCAAGCGCTCACGTGGAGAATTATTCAGCAAAACCTCATCCATTTCTAAACGAATTGTTTTTTTGCTGTCTTCAATTCGAATCATCATCGAATCGTGCTTATTGCGCTCGATACGCCATGTGTTGTCTAGCTGTAATTTCTCTTCGTTAAGTGATGCTACACGGCTCGCCAAATCATCGATATCTGCTTGGCTTATCAGACCCGCCCTAACGGCTGGAGTGTAATTTCTAGTGGCTGAACTCGAATTTACAGTGGGCGCGCCGCTGTTTTTGGCAAGCTCCTGTAAAACGGCTCTATCAACTGTTCCCTTAGCGAAGGCATATTCAAAAACAAACAGGCTAATAACAAAAAGAAAACCCGTTACCACATAGGCCATTGGGCTTTTTAAGAGGCCAAGCACGTTTTTCTTGCGCATATGGCCATCTATTCCATCCCAGCAATTTGTTTGAATCCCCATATTCGAACTCGCCTATTCAAGTATTGATGTGTGAGTTTAGCGTGCTTGCAAGTGCAAGTATGTAATTGTGTTTATTATAAAGCGTATAAATTATACGTTCTTCGCGCTTTGTATCCAGCAATCCGTTTTGCTTGACGATTCCATAACGCTACTAGCGCCTAACTATAAGCTGTTTGGTTGTTTGGCAGCAATAAAAAATACACTTCAATAGAACCCAGCACCTAGTTTTTATCTTAAATCACCAACGGTGGTGCAATTTGACTGTAAATATTTCCAGAAAGCCACCCTATAAGCAAGCCAGCGGCAAGACTATCACAGCTGCATCAGTTTACGTAAAAGACGCATTATCATGTATACCCAAGGCCAAAGCAAACCGCTCACCAGCGCCGGGAAAATATATTGCGAGACTAAAGTATGATGACCAGCCAAAGTATTAAGCCACAATAGAAAAATTTGACCTATGCTGTAAATCAACATCAAGAAAATTGCTTGCTGCCACTGCGGAAACATTCTCAAACGCTGTTGAAAGCTTAAAATCGCATAGACAACGAAGGCTAAAAAAAGCGCATGAAAACCAAAGTACGTGCCGTAGAGCACATCCTGCGCCAAGCCAAAAACCCAAGCCAGGCTGATTTTAAAATTATAGGGCAGTTCAAATACCCAATAGGAAAGCATTAACGCTAACCACAGCGGTCTAGCCGCTTGCATAAAGTCAGGCAGAGG
>LFTS01000100.1:0-326 GCA_001513435.1 Gammaproteobacteria bacterium DTU040 | reverse complement strand
TATCGGGCTTAGCATTTTGTGTCGTTCCATCCACCTGCTGCATGGCTTCTGCTGTTGTATTTGGTTCAGCATCGATTAATTGCTGCATTTGGGTCTCCGATAGAGGGCTATGTCCCTCGCCAAAGACTAAAAGAAAATAACGACTTCGATTCAAGGCAGCCATCGGCACGGCATGTACCGTGGCAAAAGGCTGACCTGTTCCACGCACAACATTGGTCACCACCGCAACCGGGTAACCGGCCGGAAATCTCTGCCCCATACCTGAGGTTATCAACAGATCGCCTTCTTTAATGTCGGCGACATCCGTGATGTAGCGTAATTCGACA
>LFTS01000171.1:3321-3748 GCA_001513435.1 Gammaproteobacteria bacterium DTU040 | reverse complement strand
GCGTATAGCTGAGCCATCGGTAGGATCGCTACTGGCTTTTTTAGACGCGCTTTGTGCCTGATTGCGGGCATTGATAACGGCTTCTAGGGTTTCACGCTCGTGTTTAAGGTACGTTTTTGCGGTTTCTACTAGATTGGGAATAAGATCGTAACGGCGCTGCAGCTGCACATCGATCTGTGCAAAGCCATTTTTAACGCTGTTGCGCAAGGCAATCAGTGCGTTGTAGGTCACAAAGCCCCACAGCACAATAAGGACGATAACGCCCAAAATAATCCAGCCAGTCATAATTTTTCCTTGTTTTAGTTTGCTGTCAATGCGCTTAGCTTAGAGCAAGCTTCTTAAGCTGCCTAGCAGGTTGCGCTGATAGTTTACTTGGGCAAGCCGGTGTGCTGTGTGCGCACAGTCGCTTTTTTACGATTATGCGCGG
>LFTS01000171.1:0-3272 GCA_001513435.1 Gammaproteobacteria bacterium DTU040 | reverse complement strand
TAACGCAAGAAGGCTTTGTGCAAACGACGTTGTTCGTGGCTTTTAACAATAGTTACAGGCTTGCTCTTATAGGTGATTCTGCGTAGCGGGTTCTTGCCCGAGTGGTACATGGCTGTTGCTGTAGCCATAGGTGAAGGGTAAAACGCTTGCACCTGATCGGCGCGAAAGCCGTTCTTTTTTAACCACAGAGCCAGATTAAGCATATCCTCATCGGTGGTACCGGGGTGAGCTGCGATAAAGTAAGGAATCAGATATTGCTCTTTACCAGCTTCTTTAGTGAAACGTTCAAACATCGTCTTAAAACGGTCGTAGCTGCCAATGCCCGGTTTCATCATGTGCTCAAGCGGGTTTTGTTCGGTATGTTCTGGAGCGATTTTTAAATAGCCGCCTACATGATGCGTCACCAGCTCTTGCACATACTCGGGTGACTCTACGGCTAAGTCATAGCGCACCCCAGAGGCAATCAGTACTTTTTTAACGCCCGGTAATTCACGCACTTTGCGATACAGGCCAATTAAAGAGCTGTGATCGGTATTCAGGTTTTGGCAAATGCCGGGGAAAACACAGGAGGGTTTGCGGCAGGCTGCTTCAATTTCGCGGGTTTTACAGGCCAGACGGTACATGTTGGCAGTGGGGCCACCCAAGTCCGATACCACGCCGGTAAAGCCCGGTACTTTGTCACGCATGGCTTCAATTTCATTCAGAATAGACTCGTGTGAACGATTTTGAATGATGCGGCCTTCATGTTCGGTAATCGAGCAGAAAGTACAGCCGCCAAAACAACCTCGCATAATATTGACTGAGAAACGGATCATCTCATAAGCCGGGATTTTGGCATCGCCATAGCTGGGATGTGGCACCCGCGCATAGGGTAGGGCAAACACATAGTCCATTTCTTCCGTGGTCAGCGGTTCTGGCGGTGGGTTCAGCCAGACATCCTGCGTGCCGTGGCGCTGCACCAGCGCGCGAGCGTTACCCGGATTGGTTTCCAAGTGCAGTACACGGTTGGCATGGGCGTAGAGCACGGGATCGTTACGCACCTTTTCAAAAGACGGCAGGCGAATCACACTGCGTTCACGGGTTATCGTTGGGTTGGGCAGAATTTCTAACACCTGTGTGTCTGATTCCAGAGTGTCGCTGTGTTGCTCTAGCGCACACTCTGCCGTGTCTTGGGTGTTGACGTAGGGGTTAATCACCCGATCAACCCGCCCCGGGCGGTCGATGCGGGTGGAGTCAATTTCAAACCAGTTGTCTGGGGTGTCACGGCGAATAAAGGAGGTGCCGCGAATATCGGTGATCTGCTCAATGCTTTCACCCCAAGATAAACGCTGGGCCAGCTCGACAATGGCACGTTCGGCGTTGCCGTATAACAGAATATCGGCGGCGGTATCCATTAAAATGGAACGGCGCACACTGTCTTGCCAATAATCATAGTGGGCGATACGGCGCAGTGAGGCTTCAATGCCGCCTAAAACAACCGGGGTGTCGCTGTAGGCTTCTTTGCAGCGTTGGCTATAAGGAATGCTGGCGCGATCGGGACGTTTACCGGCCAAGCCACCTGCCGTGTAGGCGTCATCGGAGCGTGTTTTACGATCAGCGGTGTAACGGTTGATCATCGAGTCCATGTTGCCCGCGGCTACGCCGAAGAATAGGTTGGGCTGACCCAGTTGCATAAAATCCTTGGTATCACGCCAGTCAGGTTGGCTGATAATGCCGACGCGAAACCCCTGCGCTTCCAGCACGCGGCCAATCACCGCCATACCAAACGAGGGATGATCCACATAGGCATCGCCGGTGACAATAACGATGTCGCAGGAATCCCAGCCCAGCGCGTCCATTTCAGCACGGCTGGTGGGTAAGAAGTCAGCCGGACCGAAACATTCGGCCCAGAATTTAGGGTAATCGTATAACGCTTTAATGGCTCGCATAGACCTTATCTTGCTCGATAGCAGCCTCTAAATCGACTAGCAGCTGCTGACGAACTTTTAGTTTGGTTTGATAATGGGCACGCATATTAAGCTTTTTCATCGTTTGGGCAACTGTTTGTGCTGTATTTATCAGTTCATCGGTATGCACGACCTGATCAACAAAACCTGCACTCACGGCTGCTTCTGGTGTAAAACGTTCGGCATTATTGACGGCGCGCTGGAAAGCCGCTGGCGTTAAACGACCCTGCGCGAGCACGATACCGGCCTGGTGCATGACCATGCCAATTTCCACCTCGTTCAGGGCAATAGTGAAGTCACCTGCTGTGGCTATTCGGTAGTCAGCCGCGAGTAATAAAAACGCGCCTTTGGCGATGGCATGACCCGAACAGGCGATAATTATTGGTTGTGGGTGTGCTAACATACGTCGCGTTAAGGCTGAGCCTTGGGCGACTAAATCAATCGCGTTGGCAGGGCCGGAAAGCATTACTTTCAAGTCGTAACCACCGGAAAAAATACCGGGTTGCCCCGTGATAATAATAATGGCTTTATCTTGCTCCGCCTGATCCAAACAGCTGTTAAATTGCTGAATAAGGGCAGGTGATAAAGCGTTAACTTTACCGTTATTGAGTTGCAAGGTGGCAATGCCATCGGTGCATTGGTAATTGATAAGTTCGTTCATGCGAATTCCTTGTTATTATTTAATAGAAAACAGACACACTACTTAGCTTGATGAATTTGGTAAAGCACAAAAGCTGACCGCTAAGTCAGGCTGCTAGAGAGTTGGAGACACAGGTGGAGTTAGTTGCGGATAAGGTCTTAGATGCCACAGGATTGTTTTGTCCAGAGCCAGTTATGCTTCTGCATAAAGCCGTGCGCGAGATGGAACCCGGGGCTGTGTTACAGGTTTTAGCCACCGACCCTTCAACACAGCGCGATATCCCTAAGTTTTGTGCCTTTTTAGAACACAGTTTGCTCGCCAGTGATGAACAGGATGAGCAGTATAGATACTGGATTCGTAAAAAGCTTAAGTGAGGATGCATGGATTATCAGTTTCGTAATATTGGCATTATTGGCCGTTTAGGCAGCGCACGCGTGTTGGATACTATTCGGCGCTTGATTCGTTATCTGAACGGTCTGCATCTGCAGGTGATTTTAGATGAAGGTATTGCCGACATGCTGCCGGGGCATAACTTGCAAACCAGCAGCCGTAAGTTACTGGGTGAAGTGTGCGATCTGGTCATAGTGGTGGGCGGTGATGGCAGTATGCTGGGCGCTGCTAGAGCTTTAGTGGCGCACTCAACCCCTGTGTTGGGGGTTAACCGTGGCAGCCTGGGTTTTCTAACG
>LFTS01000172.1:6513-6814 GCA_001513435.1 Gammaproteobacteria bacterium DTU040 | reverse complement strand
ATAACGAAGCCCATAACGCGCGCTACGATACTGAAAAGACGGCCGATTTATTCTGCGGTATTGTCAACCGCTGGAAAGAAATGGGTGGCTGGGACGATTTCTAAAACCATCGCCCAACACAGACTCAGCGCCAGCAACATCTGTCCTGCCCGTTACTTTTAAACCTGTCTTCGGCAGCGTGGGAAATAACGGGCATTTTTATGACGGACACACAGAACAAGGACACAACCACCATGCGTATTTTGCATACCTCCGATTGGCATCTTGGTCAGCACTTTATGGGTAAAACCCGTCAGGCTGA
>LFTS01000172.1:0-6340 GCA_001513435.1 Gammaproteobacteria bacterium DTU040 | reverse complement strand
CAACTTAACACCCACGTGATTTCCAGTGCCGCTGACAACCCAGAGGAACAGCTTTTGCTACTCAAACGGCGTGATGGCGAAGCAGCCGCAATTCTTTGCGCCGTTCCTTATCTGCGCCCGCGTGACGTGCAGCGCAGCCAAGCTGGTCAAAGCGCCGATGACAAACAGCGTGATTTACAACAAGCCATTGCGGATCACTATGCACAGCTGTTTAGTCGTGCTCAGGCATTACGTAAACAGATGGGAGCGAACCTGCCTATTGTTGGCACTGGACACTTAACCACCCTGGGCGTAAGTCTGACTGATTCCGTACGCAAAATTTATGTGGGCAATTTGAGTGCCTTCCCAACCGATGCCTTCCCTGCCTTTGATTATCTAGCACTGGGCCATATTCATAGCTCACAAAAAGTGGCAAAGCTTGATCATATACGCTACAGCGGTTCACCTATCCCCTTGAGTTTTGACGAAGCCCCGCAGCAAAAACAACTGCTGCGTGTTGACCTGAATGCAGATGGCTTACAGGCGGTAAGCGAACTCAATATCCCATGCTTTCAACCCCTTATCTCTTTGTCCGGCAGTCTCGCCGAGTTAGAGCTACGGCTTGCTGAACTGGCTAAGCAGCTGGATCGAAATGTCGTAACCTGGTTAGAAATTCGCGTGTGTGTGGATGATTACTACGCTGACCTGAATGAGCGTGTCAACGCCCTATGTAGCGACTTGCCCGTTGAGGTGTTACGCGTGCGCCGAGATCGCGGAGACCAGGTCGCCGGCTTAACCCGCGACTCCGGCGAAGCTTTGTCTGAGTTAACGCCCGATGAGGTGTTTACTAAGCGTCTGCACAATGAACAGCTCACTGAGGAGGAAATCAGCGTGTTACAAGGTCTTCATGCACAGGTGCTGGAGTCGCTACAGGAGACTGATGCATGAAAATACTTAGTATTCGTCTTAAAAACATCAATGCATTAAAAGGCGAATGGAAGATCGACTTTACGCAAGAGCCTTTTAATGGCAGCAGCTTATTTGCCATTACCGGACCAACCGGCGCCGGCAAAACCACCCTGCTCGATGCCATTTGTTTAGCGCTGTACAGCCGTACACCACGCATGAACGCCATCTCACAAACCAGCAACGAGCTAATGACGCGGCACACCAGCGAGTGCTTAGTGGAAGTTGAGTTTGCTGTGAAAGATAAAGGCTACCGTGCCTTTTGGAGTCAACGCCGCGCCCGCGATAAAGCGGATGGCGCGTTGCAAGCCGCTAGAACTGAGCTTGCACACTTAGACGGTCGTATTATCACCGACAAGCTCAGCGAAAAACCTAAAGAAGTTGAGCGCCTAACCGGTTTGGATTTTCTACGCTTCACCCAATCCATGATGCTGGCTCAAGGTGGCTTTGCAGCCTTTTTAGAAGCCAACGCCAACGATCGCGCCGACTTACTAGAACAGCTAACAGGCACTGAGATTTATGGTGAAATTTCAGCGCGTGTGTATGACATACAAAGAGAGCAGCGCCACGAGCTGGAAAAACTCAACAGCCGCGCCCAAGGCATGCAACTGTTAAGCGAGGATGAGTTTAATGGCGTAAAAGCACAGCTTGCCGACGTTCAATCCCAAGCCGATGCATTAAAAAAACAACAAACACAGCTGCACGAACAGCAGCAATGGCGCAGCCATCTAGACCAAGCACAAACCAGCAAGCAACAGGCTGAACACCAACTAGAACAGGTACGCCGCCAACAACTTGAGCAAGCCAGCGCGCTACAACGTTTGGCTAATCACGCACCGGCAGCACTGTTACAGGCAGATTATCAAGCACTGCAAGCTGCCAAACAAAGGCTAGGAAACTGCCAACAAAGTTTAACCTCAGCACAGCATACAGAACGCGAATGCACAGTGCAGATTGAGCAACTGGCGTGGCAGCAGTATCAGTATGCACAACAGTCTTTAGACAGCATTTCTGCCCAGCTGCAAACTCTCACCAAGCAAGAGCAGCAGCTACAGGCTCAGCGCAAACTCACCCCGCAGCATGAAAACTTGTCAAACCACTTGAAGGATTGGGGCAGTAAGTTTGCGCAACTGGAAAAACAACAGCGGGATACGCGCCAGCAGCAAACCGAATATGCCAACACTGAGACACAAATCCAACGCCTGAGCGCCGAGTTACAGGCTCATAACCAGAAATTACACCAGCAGCAATACGCACTCGCGCCGTTGCAGAGCGCCCGCAACGCACAGCAACAGACACTGACGCAAACACTGGCGCAGCGCACAGCCCAAGAGTGGCAAATACAGCTAAACACCCTGTATGAGCGCAATCAACACTATCAACGCTTAGGGCAAATTTATCCAACTGAACAGAGGTTGCATACGGCACAAACCGATTTACAAAAACGCAGCGCTGAGCACGCCGTAGCAATAAAGCAACAGGAACAACGCAGAGAAACCTTGCTAGCCCAGTACCAAATCCTAAACGAACAGGTACAAGACAAAACCCAACTACTCCAACAAGAACAGCGCATTGCCAGTCTTGAGCAGCACCGCACCCAACTGCAAGCGGATGAAGCCTGCCCCCTGTGTGGCTCCCACGAACACCCTGCCATCAGTGAGTACCAAGCACTGGACCTGTCGCAAACTGAACAGACTTTGCGGGAAAAACAGGCGGAACTTGACGCGATTAAAGAGCAAGGGCTCGATTGCAGAGCTGCCCTCGACAAACTGCAGCTTGAGCATGACCAGCTACTTAAGCAGCAGCATGAAACTGTGAGTGAATTACAGCAGTTAACGCGTGAAAAAAACCAATGCCTAGCTGAATTAGAACTCGCCAGCACGCTCACAGAAACTGAATTTACTGCGGCACAAACGGCCTACCAGCAAACGCTGAATGAATGTAAAGAGCGCTTAACCGCCATTGACCAAGCACAAGCAGCCCTAGCACAGTGCGAGCAAGATTACCGCCTTGCCGAGCAAGCAGCGCGAGACACGCAGCAGCTGATAACAACGCAGCAACTCAAGCTAGACAGCCAAACAGAGCAACAAACCAAATTAACAGCACGCATCCACACGCAACAGGATGAAGTCCTGCAGCTACAGCAGCAACTCACTGAGCAACTAGCACAGCTGGGTTACACACTGCCCGACGAACCACAGCAGTGGCTCACAGAGCGGCAGCAAGAGTCGCAGCGATGGCAGGAAGGCAAGCAGCAGTTGCATCAACTCGAGCTACAGATTGCGGATTTACGCAGTCAGCAGCAAAACGCTGCACAACTACAGCAAACCGCGCAACGCTACTGGCACGCCTTAGGTGCTAATGACGGCGCACCTTGCCCACCAACTGCCAACCTGCAACAGGCTTTAGCGGATACACAGCGCCAGTTGCACAGCAGTGAACAACAACAGTCGCAGCTACAAGGGCAAATTCACAGCCTAACCGAGCGTTTAACCGAGGCGCAAACCTCCTATAACCAACAACACGCACAGTGGACTGCTTGTTTAGCACAAAGCCCTTTTGCCGATGAAGATGCTTTTTTACAGGCTCTCTTGCCGGCAGAGCAAGCGCAACAGTTACAAGAACTAAAACAGCAACTCGACAACGCCCTGCAAGACGCCAACACCTTGCTTAAAGATGCGTCGCAGCGTATCCAGCAGCTTAGCGCACAGCCACAAACCACTTTAAGCAGCGCAGAGCTAGCCCAACAGCTAAGCGCTTTGGATACGCAACTAAGCGAGTTCAACCGGCAACTAGGACGCTTGCAGCACAGTCTCGATACGGATGCCAGCAACCGTATCGCACAGCAGGAATTACTGACTCAGATAGAGCAACAGCAACTGCTTTATGATCAATGGCAACAGCTCAACAGCTTAATTGGCTCAGCCGATGGCAGTAAATACCGCCGTTTTGTGCAGGGTTTAACCCTGGACCATCTAGTGAGTTTGGCCAATGAGCAATTAGCCGTTTTACATAACCGCTACCAGCTCAGCCGCCATGAGCAAGCAGAGTTAGAAATCAAAATTGTCGATACCTGGCAAGGTGATATCCAGCGCGATACCCGCACGCTCTCCGGCGGCGAAAGCTTCTTGGTCAGTTTAGCCTTAGCTTTGGCACTGTCTGAACTGGTCAGCCAAAAAACCCGCATTGATTCGTTATTTCTTGATGAGGGATTTGGTACCCTGGATAATGAAACGCTAGAGATGGCGCTTAACGCCTTGGATAATCTCAACGCTGAAGGCAAAACCATTGGCATTATTAGTCACGTTGAGGCGTTAAAAGACCGTATCCCTGTGCAAATCAAAGTGCACAAAAGTACCGGCATGGGCTATAGCACGCTGGATGACTGCTACCGAGTAAGCTAGCCAACCAGAATGCGTTGGCTATTACTTCATGACTAAAATTGGCACGCTGCTGTTTTCTAGCATTTTCAACGTGTTGCTGCCCACAAAGAACTGGCGCAAACGCGTGCCGCCAAAAACGCCCATCACCAGCATATCCACCGCATGAGTTTGTTGATAACTTAACAACTGCTTAAAGATATCGCCTTGTAAATAAACAGCCGTTACTTTAAAACCGCCCTCAGTTAAGCGTGCTACGGCTTGGGTAAATTTTTCTTCTTGATCGGCCTGTTTGTTTTTTACCGTTACCAGATGGCAGTCCAAACCGCGCAACAAATCACTACTTAAAATACGCTGCAATGCCTGCTCAGTGGTTTGCCGTCCGTCGTAAGCCAGCATAAAGCTTTTAGGTGCAACAAACTGCTGCGGTGCAATCAGCACGGGGGTATTGATCTGCCGTAGCAGGCTTTCCAGATGGCTGCCTAAGATAGTATTTTTTTTATCTGTTTTAGCCGAAGAATGACCAATCACTACCAGCCGCGCGGTGCTTTCCAAGTCCAGTAAAGTTTCGACAAAAGGACCGTGCCGCTGCAGGATTTCGACCTGCTCGCGTCCAGTTTCTAGAGCTTTAGCCTTTGCTTGGGTAAGCAACTCTTTCCCCAGCTGCAAGGCTACTCGGGCGTGTTGTTGCTCCAGCGTTGCAATTTCGGCTAACAGCTTGGAACGTGCACCAAGACCAATGGTGCCGGATAAATCACTGTGCTCAGGTGCCAAAGGTTGTTTTTCAATGCTGTGTAAAAACATCAGCGGACTCTTGAGTTGCCCAGCCACCCAAATAGCAGCATCTTCAATGCCCGCTGACCCAGTTGATTCATCAATGCAGGCTATAATCTGTTGCATATTTCTCTCCTCGGTAAGCATGCGTTAGTGCAATAAAAGTTTTAGCTCCGCGTGCGTGGCAAACTTATCAATCACTGTTTTGCTCGCTTCGTTCATCCCAATCACACTCACTTCTGCGCCCAGTCGCTGGTATTTAAGGACAACTTGCTCCAGTGCTGCCACGGCTGTCATATCCCAAAAATGAGCGCGGGTTAAATCCATCACAACTTTTTCGGCTGCATAAGTAAAGTCAAAGGACTCAAAAAACTTCTCCGACGAAGCAAAAAACACCTGCCCAATCACTTGATAACCTAGCTCGGCTTCTGCCATTTCTTGCTTAACCACCATCAACCGAGCAATTTTGTTAACGAAAAACAGCGCGGACAATAACACCCCTGCAAGTACGCCTATGGCAAGGTTATGGGTGCTCAGCACCACCGCAACAGTAGTCAACATAACAATGTTGCTCGATAGCGGGGTTTTCTTAAACTCCTTGACTGAGCTCCATGAGAATGAACCGATAGAGACCATAACCATCACCGCCACTAAAGCGGCCATGGGTATGTGTCTAATCCAGTCACTTAAAAATACCACCATAATCAATAAGAAAAACCCAGCGCAAAAGGTCGATAAGCGCCCACGACCGCCCGATTTAATATTAATCACCGACTGGCCAATCATCGCACAACCCGCCATACCACCCAGCAGCCCAGCACCAATGTTGGCAATGCCTTGGCCTTTACATTCTTGGTTGCGATTGCTTTTGGTGTCAGTGAGTTCATCAAGAATATTGGCCGTCATTAATGACTCCAGTAAACCCACAACAGCTAAGCCTAGCGAGTAAGGCAAAATAATTTGCAGCGTCTCTAGCGTAAGCGGCACGTCGGGCCAGAGAAAAATCGGCAGCGTATCGGGCAGTTGCCCCATATCACCGACGGTGCGTACATCCAAGCCCAAATAAACCGCTGCACCGCTTAACGCAATAATACAGATCAGCGTAGAAGGCACGCTTTTACCAATTTTAGGTATCAACGGGAATAAATAAATAATGCCCAAGCCCGCGGCGGTAATAGCATACACGTGCCAGGTAACATCGGTCAGTTGCGGTAATTGCGCGATAAAAATAAGAATCGCCA
>LFTS01000101.1 GCA_001513435.1 Gammaproteobacteria bacterium DTU040 | reverse complement strand
TTCAAATATACGTTCCATTGTAGTGTCTCCAACCTTCAAAAAATATGCATAAAAAACCTAATATGCCATAGACTTAATATACACCCTCGTTAGGGTCAACCGTTTTCATCTCAATTTTGCAAACCGTCTTGCTGGGTCGTACAGAGGCCTGAGTCCTTAGCTATCTAATGGCAATCACGGCATCTGTTGCGCGGCGTGTTTCACTCGCAAAATTTCAACGGTACGGGATTCATCGAGCACCCGGTAAAAAATAATGTAGTTCTTGTGTGCCACCAACTCCCTCAACCAGTCGGGCAAGCCAGGGCGACCTGAGCGGCCCGTGCCGGGGAACTCTGCAAGCTGTCTTGTCTTATCGCGCAGTTCCTTACCAAATTTCTTGGCATTGGCTGGACTGTCCTGAGCGATATAGTCAATGATATTGTCTAAATCGGCTTCGGCAATGGGTCGCCAGATAACGCTGTAAGGTTTTCTTGACTTCGCCATAAGTTACTCGTCTGCTGCCATGTGGCGTGCAATACGGGCGTCCATCCGGGCCATGACCTCATCATCCGGGATGCTTGGCCGAGAATCATCAATAGCTTCCTGGATCTCGACTGCCAACCACTGATTATAAGCTGCGGCTTCGTGCGCTTCGCGCATGGCGTCCGCACGGTTCTGCCTACTTCGGCTCATGTCCTTCTGATCGGGGTTCCAGTCGGTGGCGTCAATCTGGATAACGTCAATACCGACGCCGCGCAACACAATCAGTGCCGAAGTGGGATTGCCAAAGCGACGCGGTTCGGTAGTCCGCGCTTTCACTAGCATGGCGTCTTGACCGCTGCGCGTAGCGATTTCAACAAAGAAGCCTCCACCCTGTCCTTTTAGAGTTACACCTGTCACGCCTCCGGCTCCGACCGTGGCACGTAGTTGCTCTACTGTCATGCTTTGCATGATGCACCTCTTTTATCAAAAAACGTGAACACTGGTCATCAGTATGCATAACTGATAGAACACGTGCAATGTTTTTAGTATCCCAATACGGCCGTTTTATAATTTTTCAGGATAGCTAAAGAGTTACCAAGAGGTAGGGAAAGGCAGACAATGCGGTCAGCACTGCCGCTGTTTAAGAAGCTGGGATAAAAAGCCTGTACAGTTTGAACGGCTGAAGCCCTGTATCTGATTGGAATTGGAGTTTTTGTCAGCTGGCATGGCTTCATGCTCGATACCCACCTAAGTAAAAGACAGGATAAGCCCAAACAGCTAGGTAGCATGAAACCTATTGTGCGTTACTTACTTCCCGCGCTTTTTCTAATAAGCGCGTAGAGGGGTAGCCATCAGCGGGCAGGTCGTGATTGAGTTGAAACTCACGAATGGCCTTTCTGGAGTTAGCACCTATGATTCCGTCGGCTTTGCCTAGCTCTAAGCCTAACTGGTTAAGCAGGTTTTGTAATTCAATCCGCTCAGTACGCGTCAAAGGCACTTCATCCTGTGGCCAGCGGTGCAGTGAAAAAAGCTCGCCTTGCAAACTATTGGCTAACAAGCCAACTGCCAACGCATAGGAGGTAGCGTGGTTGTATTTAAGGATGCTGCGAAAGTTATCCAGTTGAATAAAGGCGGGACCGCGGTAGCCGGCGGGCAGGAAAATACTGGCACGCATGCTGAGTTCTTCCTGAGAAAGCACCTTTTCCTTACGCAGGCTAACACCAAGATTAAGCCAGTCTTGTACGGTTTTTTGTTGGTAGCCATCGGCGCTGTCATATTCAAACAGTGTGGGCAGCTTAACTTCATACCCCCACGTTTGCTCTGTTTGCCAGCCGGAGCGTTTCAGGTAATTAGCCGCTGAAGCCAAAGCATCTGCGGGGGACTGCCAAATGTCGCGGCGGCCGTCGCCATCAAAATCAACCGCATGCTCTAAGAAGGTGGTGGGCATAAACTGCGTTTGCCCCATCGCGCCCGCCCATGAGCCACGCATGGTTTCCGGTGCTATATCGCCACTTTGGATAATCCGCAGGGCAGCAATGAGTTGCTGCTCCCAAAACTCGGCGCGTCGACCTTGAAAGGCTAAAGTAGCCAGAGAGCGAACAATGTTTTTATCCCCCATTTGTTGACCGAAGTTACTTTCCAAACCCCAGATAGCCACTAAAACATGACGATCAACTGAATATTCTTTTTCAATAGCATCTAAAGTGCGTCTGTGTTCGGCCAGCAGCGCTTTACCGCGAGCAACGCGCCAAGAAGAAATAGCAGACTCTAAGTATTGCCAAACAGGGCGTACATGCTCAGGTTGGTTTTCATCTGATTTTATAATGGACAGATCGGGCGTCATCTGGCTGAAAGCACGCTCAAGGACAGGTAACGAGATGCCTTGTTTGAGGGCTTTTTTCTTAAAGTATAGCTGCCAGTCACTAAAACTGGTTTTTGCAGCACGTGTGTTTGTTTCAGCAGGAGTCGTCGCACCGGCATAGCTGGGTAACAGCTGGACGCATACACAGAGAAACAGGGATAAGAAAAAACGATGGGTCAGCATGACAGTACTCGAAAAAGAAGTCATTAAAAGTCTAGCATGTTTAAACAATGGCATGCACTTTGGGCGTAAAGCAGCTAGGTATAACGGCTAAAGGGTTTTGCTCCGTGCTAATGAAAAAAGACTCGACATAGGTGTCGAGTCTTTTGCGGGTTAGTTTGCAGTTTAGGCGTTAAGCTAGACGCTTATAGCGAACACGCTTAGGTTGCGCTGCTGCCTCGCCTAAACGCTGCTTACGATCCTCTTCAAACTCAGTGTAGTTACCGGTGAAGAATTGTACCGCGCCATCGTCCTCATAGGACAGAATATGCGTAGCAATACGGTCAAGGAACCAGCGNNGTCGTTCGATGGCTCATCGAGCAGTAAAAAGTTGCCGCCCTGTTTGAGGGTTAGCGCTAAGTGCAAACGACCCCGCTCACCACCGGACAGATCTTTGACGAACTTTTGTTGGTCCGCGCCTTTAAAGTTAAAGCGTCCAACATAACCACGCGATGAGAACTCATGGGTGCCTACGCGAATAACGTCTGCACCGTCAGAGATCTGCTCCCACACCGTTTTATTGCCATCTAAGTTATCGCGGTGTTGATCAACGCTGGCAACCTGAACTGTGTCGCCGAGAACGATTTCTCCAGAGTCTGGCTGCTCTTGGCCGGTAATCATACGGAAGAGGGTGGACTTACCCGCTCCGTTACCACCGATCACGCCAACAATAGCGCCTTTAGGCACACTGAAGGTAAGGTCGTCGATAAGAATGCGGTCGCCATAGCTTTTGCGAACGCCATTCACCTCCAGCACCTTGTCGCCTAAGCGTGGGCCTGCTGGGATATAGATCTCGTTCGTTTCACTGCGCTTTTGGAATTCTTGCGATTGCAGCTCTTCAAAACGCGCCATACGGGCTTTGGATTTGGTCTGCCGACCTTTAGCTCCTTGGCGTACCCACTCAAGTTCTGCTTTCATTGCTTTGTTGTGTGAAGCCTCGTGCTTAGACTCTTGTGCTAAACGTGCTGCTTTTGCTTCAAGCCACTGCGAGTAGTTGCCCTCAAACGGAATACCTTGGCCACGGTCAAGCTCTAAAATCCAGCCCGCCACGTTATCAAGGAAGTAACGGTCGTGCGTAATAGCTACGACAGTGCCGGGGAAATCATGCAGAAAACGCTCAAGCCAAGCCACCGAGTCCGCATCCAAGTGGTTGGTCGGCTCATCCAATAACAGCATATCTGGCGCTGATAACAAGAGACGGCACAGGGCAACACGGCGCTTCTCACCACCGGAAAGATGCTCGATTTTGGCATCCCAGGCGGGCAGGCGTAGCGCATCGGCGGCGACTTCCAGCTGGCGCTCAAGGTTGTGACCGTCAGCGGATTGCAAAATAGCTTCTAGTTTGGCTTGTTCGGTCGCCAGCGCATCAAAGTCAGCGTCAGGCTCAGCGTAGGCGGCATAGACTTCATCAAGACGTTGCTGCGCATCGGTGATTTCTTGCACAGCTTCTTCAACGATATCGCGGACGGTTTTTTGTGGATCGAGCTGTGGCTCTTGCGGCAAATAACCGATTTTAATCCCCGGCATGGGGCGGGCTTCACCGTTAAACTCTGTATCCACACCGGCCATAATACGCAACAAGGTGGATTTCCCCGCGCCATTAAGACCCAGTACGCCAATCTTTGCGCCCGGAAAAAACGACAGGGAAATATCTTTTAAAATTTCACGCTTTGGTGGAACTACTTTGCCAAGGCGATGCATGGTAAACACGTACTGGGACATAAATAACCTGACAGTTAAGAAGAGAACAGCGGGAAAGCTTCCCGCCAGCATGTTGCGCTGTATTGTAATCAAAAAAAGGGGGAAATGCAGTGGCGCTTGATTGAATGTTAATGTGTGGAGCGGCTGTTTGCGCTGGATTAGCCAAGTAACGCTTCTAAGTCATCGATTGGAATAGGGCGGCTATACAGATAACCCTGATAAAAATAGCAGCCGTGTTTGAGTAAAAATTCTTGTTGCTCTTGGGTTTCAACACCTTCGGCAATGACTTCTAATTCCAGCGCCTGACCCATGGCGATAATGGTTTGTACTATGGCGGCATCGTTTTTATCGGTGGTGATATCCCGCGCAAAGGATTGTTCAATTTTTAGCTGGTCTAATGGCAGGCGTTTAAGGTATTTCAGCGATGAATAACCCGTGCCGAAATCATCAATCGAGAAGCGTATACCAAGCTTACGCAGGTCTTCCATTTTTAAAATGGTGCTTTCCACATCCTCTAGTACCATGCTTTCTGTTAACTCAAGCTTAAGCCGTTTGGGATTGGCACTAGTGGTGGTCAAAGCTCTGCGTACCTGTTCGACAAAGTTAGTTTGGCGAAACTGTTTGGCACTGACGTTCACCGCAACACTCAGCAGCGCACGTGCTGGATTTTGTTCCCACGAATGTAGTTGATGGCAGGCGGTTTCCAGCACCCATTGTCCTATAGGTAAAATTAAGTCGGAGGCTTCGGCTAACGGAATAAACTCCGCTGGAGAAACCATGCCGCGAGCGGGATGATGCCAGCGTAACAAGGCTTCTACACCCACAGGTTGCGCTTGTGCATCAACTTGCAGCTGGTAATACAGTTGCAATTGTTGATTGGCTAGCGCTTGGCGTAAATCAGTTTCCAGCTGGAGGCGTTCCTGTTGCTGTGCCTGTACTTGCGCATTGTAATAGCGCAGCTGGCCACGCCCTGATGCTTTAGCGCGATACATTGCCGCTTCGGCTTCTTGTAGTGGGGCGGCTAAGTCTTGCAAGCTTTTGTCAAAAAACGTTACACCCACACTAGCAGTTAGAAAATAGACTTGCTCATTAATAAGTAGCAACTTGGCCAGATTGTCTTTAATTATTTCATATAGCAGGGTGATTTTTCTGGCAGCTTGATCGGGGTTGCTACTGATACCCGGCAATAAAATAGCAAACGCATTGCTGCCAATACGCGCCACAGTATCTGCATCTGTAATCAGCTCACTTAAACGCTCGCCGGCCGTTAGCAGTACTTGGTCGCCCACGTCATAACCTTGGATTTCGTTGATGTTTTTAAAGTCATCAATATCTAAAACCAATAACGCGGCGTTTTGTTGATAGCGTTTACAGCTATTTAGGGCTTGTTGCAGGCGCTCATTGAGTAATCGGCGATTGGGTAGATTGGTTAGCGGGTCATAAAAAGCTAACTGAAAAGCTTGCTCTTCAGCGGCGTGCTGACGCTCCAGTGCATGACGAAAGTCCAGTAATTTGGCGGCAATTTGCTGGATATCTCCGCGTGCGGTGCGTTGCAAAGCTTCAATACGGGGCAGCGGGATGTTGCTTTCTTTACTGCGTGCTAGGGTAGTTAAACCTTTAGCAATATCCAATAAATCACGGCTAGCACGGCGTGATAAATACTGAGTAAAGCCAAACAATAAGAGCAGTGCACCCAGGCTTAAAATGAACAAGCGTGTAGCGAGTAGGCTAAAGGTTTCTGCTTGTTCTTTGTTACGTAGCTGCGCACGTTCGGCCAGTAAGAACTCAATGCGGCTGGTGAAAATTGAAAAATCCAAGTAATGACGCTGTGCTTGTTGCAAGAAGCTGTTGGCGATTTGTGGGTCAACGGCCAAAACGTCAGTGGACATAATGACAAAGCGTTGATATTCGGCAAATGCATTTTGCAAACCTTGGGCGCTGCCATGATTGGCATCTAAAACCAACTCAGAGGTTGAGAGCTGTTTGAGCACATGGGACAGGCTATCGAGTTCGTTGACGATGGTGCTGTGAATGCGATAGAGCTGCAGCTCGTTAAGCTCTGCGCTAATCGCGCCGTCCATCGCTACGTTCATGCGTTTTTGTATGATGCCAAGACGACGGGAAAACTCAGCCGCATCAGCAATCACGCCTAAATCATGGTGCTGTTCTAAATCAGCTCGGTCATGCTGGCGTTCAAGTCTAGAAAGACTGGTATAGAGCACTGCTACCGCGACTATCAGTATGAGAGTTAGCGGCAGTAAAAATAATAGTTTAAGACTACTAATGGCTTTCATTCGAGCTCGAGTTCTTGTAGTAGCGCGGGCCAATGGTTGGGTTCAATGCTGGCGATGTAGGCAAAGCCTTGTGCGCCTAAGGGACGGAAAATAATCATAGTACTCTCTGGGGGCAGGTAGTCCATGATTTCCGCAATATTAGGACCATGGGCAACCACGATACGATTATAACCCTGCTCCTCTACGGGCTTGGATATCCATTTAAGCGTGCGCTCTACGGCGGGTTGCTTTTCCGCATCTGGCATGGCGGCGGTATAGCGCAAAGCTATATCTACCTTAATGTGCTCGCCAAACACACGTTTGGCACTTTCTTTTGCGCGACAGAAGGGACTACTGATTACGGTACGGTAAGGAATCTGTAATTTGGCAAAGCTTATTCCTATCTGATCCAATAACTGGCGACCTGCATCCGATAGGGGACGCTGGCTGTCACAGTCATCTAGGTTAACCGGAATCATGTCAGGAAAACGCGGGTCGGTGCGTCCATGGCGCATATAAATTACCAGTCCGCCTTGTTTCAGTAGTTGTATGTGTGCGGCTGTGGCTGCTACCGCATGAAAGCTCGATGGCGCGGGAATATCGGTTTCTGCTGCGGCTAAGCTAGAGGCAATGATGCAGCTAACAAAGAAAGTTTTAATTCGAAAGACAGCACATTGGTTGAATATGAGTTTCATTTTTATTTATTCCGCGAGCAAGTAAGGAGATAGTATAGGTGTCAGTATAATATGATGTAAAAATAATGGCATGCCATAAGTGGGCTTTTTTCCTGCTTAACATAAGGCCTCGCCTAGGCCAGTTAATCCAGTATAGGACGGTCAGTCGGCGCAATACATAACTGCAAGCCCTGTGACCTTAATGTATGCTATTGCATTGTTTTTTATTGTGCTTTGGAGTGGTGAATGTTGATTTCAAAAACACCTCTAGCAGTGGCTGCCACGCGGCTTAGGCGTGACATCTGCAGCATGGGCGGCATCCGACAGTTCCCAATTACCCGTAATGGTGGTTTCAGCCACCGGCTACCAGCAAGAAGTCTTGCGTGCACCGGCTTCTATTACTGTAGTGGAGCATGACCAGATTCAGCGTAAACCAGTGGCTGATCTGGCAGAGGTTTTGCGTGACATTCCCGGCGTGGATATTGTTGATTCCGGTGTGGCCGGGATGAAGCGTATTTCCTTGCGTGGCGAAAGCTCGCGCCGTGTGCTGATTAAGGTTAACGGCCAGCCGTTGCCCGATCACTCCAGTTATGGCTCGCCATTGTTGTTGGATGCCAACACAATTGAACGCATTGAGGTGGTGCGCGGCTCCGCTTCAGTCGTGCACGGCAGTAATGCCATTGGTGGCGTGGTTAATATCACTACGCGTCAGGCCGCACCGGGCGAGCAGGAGGCCTTTATCGGTGCAGGATATTACTCCGCCACCCACGGGCAGCGCCTCAATGGCGGTGTTCTAGGCGCAACAGATCGTTTTGATTGGCGCTTACAGCTGAGCAAAGCGGATTTTGGTGATCGCCGCATTCCACGCGGGCAGGTGAAAGGCTCGACTGATCAGACAAAATACAGTCGGTTAAAACCCAGTGATTCTGAGCAGAAGTCTGTTTCTGCTGAGTTGGGATGGCGTCTGGATGAGCGTCAACGTATTACAGAGGTAAATAGATGCTAGAAATGCACTGGGCTATGGGAAGTTGGGCGCTGCTGGTGGCGGGGATTTTAGCTGCCGTGGTGCTGGGTTATTTGCTAGCCGTAGTAGTACAGGGGCGCAAGCGGGCGCAGTTGCTTGCCCAGCTACAAAATTACCAATTGGAAGAAAACACGCTCACGCAGCAACTGGACTTTGCGCAAGCGACACAGCAGCGCTTAGAGCATGAGCTGCTTAACAACAAGCAGAGCAGTGCAGAGTTGCAAAGCCGTTTAGAGCTTGCCCAGCGACAACAGCATAGTGTTGAAAAACAACTCGAAGTAGCATTGGCGCACAGCAGTTCCCTTAAAGAACAGCTCAATGAGCTTAAGCAGCAGCTGCAAACAGCCAAGGACGAGTACACCCAGCTGCAAGCGCGCAATCAAAGCCTGAGTAACGAGCACACGGAACTTAAAACCAACTTGGCGCGCAAGGAAGAACACTTTCAAGAGCAGATGCAACAGCTCAACGACAGCAAGCTGCTTTTGAGTAAAGAGTTTGAAAATCTAGCTAATAAAATCTTTGAAGAAAAAGGCAAAGCCTTTACCCATAGCAACCAAACCAGCATTGATGCTTTGCTTAAGCCGTTTCGTGAACAGATTGAAGGCTTCCAGAAGCGTGTCAATGATGTGCACGATGCATCTTTGCAGGGTAATGCTCAGCTCAATGCCGAAATCAGAAAAGTGCTTGATATTGGTTTAAAGATGAGCCAAGAAGCCAGTGATTTATCTAAAGCGCTGAAAGGAGACTCCCAGCAGCGTGGCGCTTGGGGTGAGGCGCAATTAAAACGTACTCTGGAAATGAGTGGCCTGATAGAAGATGCACATTATGAAGTTCAGAGCGCTTTTAAAGATGCTGACGGCAAACATAAGCAAACAGACTACTTGGTTAAGCTGCCTGACGATAAACACATCATCATTGACAGCAAAGTAACGCTCAATGCCTACGAGCGTGTGGTGACAGCTCAGACGTCTGAAGAGTTACTGCTGGCAATGAACGAGCACGTTAAGGCAGTGCGTAAACACATAGATGATTTGGCAGCTAAGGATTACACCAATTTAATCGGTATGCATAGCCCGGGTTTTGTGCTGATGTTTATGCCCATTGAGCCGGCCTATATTGAAGCGCTCAAGCACAGCAAGGATTTGTTTGAGTATGGCTATAAAAAAGGCATTGTCTTGGTCTCGCACACGACCTTAATTCCCATACTGCGTACGGTATCCAATCTATGGATGATTGAGCGCAGCAATGCTGAGGCGCGTGAAATTAGCGAGCGTGCTGGTGATATTTACAATCAGGTCTGCACTGTGGCAGAGCGTTTAGCCAAGCTGGGGCACACGCTGGGTACGGTCAGTAAACACTACAACAGCACGGTTACTGCATTGGCAGGGCAGCAGGGCTTGTACGGCAAGGTAGAGCGTTTTAACCAGCTTTCTGTCAAAGTAAGTAAAACGTTGCCGCAACTTGAACCAGCGCACATGGACTTTGAAACCGAGCGCCTTGGTATGATTGTTGAGCCTATTCATGAGGCGGACACTTTATTGGCTGAACCAGATACGTCCCCGCAGCCGTAATAGCAGCAAAAAACCCCAGGATTGGGCTTTATCCGCAAGAAAGTGTCTGACTTTTTGCTAGTAGACGTTCTAGTCCAAGAGTGGGGTATGATGAAGTTCAAGCCACACGGAGGGATTTATCATGAATACCGTAACTCCACGTATGACAAACTTGTTTTTACAGTTAGGTTTGGAGTCAAGCCCTGAAGCCATTGAGCGTTTTATGTTTGATAATGAGCTGCCGGAAGATGTGCATATTTTAGATGCAAAGTTTTGGACAGAGTCGCAAGCGCAAATGCTTCGGGAAATGCTCTGCTCCGATGCTGAATGGGCATTGGTTGTGGACCAGCTGAGTCAAGCCTTGCGCGACTGCGCTTGCCGCAAACAAATATAGCACGGTCAAAGTAGGCTAATGTAAGAGCGTATTTGTAGCGTTAGGCTGCAATAATGCGCTCGCTTTAGCCTGTGTTATAAAAAACGGTGGCGTTAGCCAGCAGGTTAAATTTTATTTTGGATAGAGTCATGCAGTGCATTTTACAGATTGATTTCCCTTTTGCCGGCCCTTTTGGTGAAGAAATGTTCCAAGCTATGCAGCCCTTAGCAGAAGATATAGCCAACGAGGCTGATTTGCTGTGGAAAATTTGGACTGAAAACCCAGACAACCAAGAGGCTGGAGGTATTTACCTGTTTGCCAATCAGGCGGCAGCCGAGCGTTATTTGGTCAAGCACAGTGAACGGCTCACCATGGCGGGTGTTAAGCATATTCGCAGCAAGTTTTTTGCCGTTAACGTGCCTTTAAGTCAAATCGATCGAGCGCCTTTGGCATGAGCAAAGTAGACGCCCTGTTAGCTAAAGCGCAACAAGAGCGTGAGAGTGGCTATCGCGCAAAAGCGTTGCGTATGTACGAGCATATTTGCGGACGTTGCGCGCGTGAGTTTAGCGGTAAGCGTTTAAGTGAGTTGACGGTGCACCATCGGGATCATAATCACGATAATAATCCGGCTGATGGCTCAAACTGGGAGCTGTTGTGTTTGTACTGCCATGACAATGAGCATCAACGCCAGGTGGATTTGCACTATCAAAAAGAAGAAGCTGCAGGGCAAAAAAGCCCGCAACAAACCTTTAAAGGTTTAGCTGGGCTAGCGGAGTTGTTGGCTAAGAAATAAGTAGCCATCAAGTCTGGAGCGCAACTTTGCGCGAAGCGGTCTATAAGGTCAGCTCAAGCGTTGCTGGAAAATTCCAATCGCGCAAAAGTTGCGCTCCCACAAGAGTCCGTTGCGCCTGTAGGGGGATGTCATGCCCCCGACCGCGGGTTATGCCTGCAAACGCAACGCCGCTTGGTGTACCGCTGTCGCAGGTATGGTCTGTTCTTACCGATAAGAGTGTATTAACTAACGGTTTGGCCTAGGTTGTGGGGCAGATTTTGGTTTTGCAAATGTTGCTCAGCGGCAGATTGACCGAAGGTGTCAATGGTGCGCCAAAGCCATTTAGGCAGCATGTCAGGGTCTAGGCTATCAATCAGGTTTTTTACAGCTAAGCCCAGCTCCGTATCGCCATCAATCTGTAAGCGACGACGGAAAAAAAGGGTGTCAGGGTCTTCTTGGCGACTTGCCAGTAACAGGAATTCACGCCAGTTACCGCTGATCGTCACCTCAACTGGCGCATGACGCGCGACTACCAGCTGGTTGTTGTGCGGGTTTTTACTGATACACCAGCTCAGATTCAGGTTGTTTACCCGAATGCGCATCCAGCGGTCATCCAGCACATCAAACAAGCCATCGACCAGTGGCTCAGAAAATACTTTATTGAGGCTGCGCTGCAGTGTTGTGCGTTGCATGATAAAAGGCACGCGACTGGTCAGCGGCAAAAGCTTGTCGCCAAGATTTAATAAGAGTGGGACGGGTTTTTTTAGCATAATCCAGCCTCCTCGGCAGTAACCATTCCGGGACGTCCGTGCCAATAGCCATTACAGCCCTGCACGGCTAAAGGGGGTTGTTGCCCGTTACGCACTCGATCCCATGCTTGCACAACTTCCAGCATACCCTCTGCGCGAGGGCTAAGGCGAGCCACGTCGGCGCCTACTTCAGCCAGTGAGGGGAAATCAGCCAGCAGATTGTTCACCTCGGCAGACATGGTTTGAATACCGTTGATGGTAAAAACCTCTTGACCTTCTTGGCTGAGCAAGGGAATACCTTCACTGTAGTTAATGCAGCACAGTTGGCAGTCGTCTTTAGGGCGATTTTCTGCACGCGCTGTGAAGCAGCGGGCTGAATAAGCGAGGGGCAGATGACCGTAGGCGAAAACTTCGACCTCAGGGCGCGCCACGCCTAGCTCGTCGAGTTGCTTTAAAGCAGCCTTAATCATCGTGCCGGATACCTCAACCGGCGGAGACCAGCGTTGCATGCCGCTGTCAATAAACTCTGCCAGAGTGTTACCGCTGTAGATATTAAGTGCCGGTCCGCCAACAAATGGCAGTTTGCGCTCAGCTAAAAACTGCACAGCGGCCATATCATTGGCTTCTACAGTAAATTCACCGTTTTCACACAGGCGTTTAAGCGCGCCGATTTCTGAGTTGGCTTCAATCAGGGTTAAGCCAGACAAAAGAATTTGTGCCTTGCTTTGCTGTTGTGTTTCTTTGGCTAAACCAATCCAAGCATCTAGGTTGAGTTCACGGCGTTTAGCGCATACCGTTTCACCCATATAAATATAATCTAAGGGCTGTTCGGCCATTTCTTGATAAAAAGTTTCAACCTTGGCGCGCGGCCAAAAGAATAAAATTGGACCCAATGAGAGTTTCATACTTCTACCTACTGCCAAGCACGGTGATAAGCACCCAAAGTGGTTTGGCTGCCCTCGGACAGGCCCGCCAACGTCTGGCGCCACTGGGGATCTACGCTGAATTTTTCCGGGTTGCGGCGGTAGCTGTCTAGGGCTGCACGCCAAACACGAGTGACTTGTTCGGTATAGGCTGGGCTACGTTGACGACCCTCAATTTTTACCGCACTGACGCCAATTTTGGCTAGTTCAGGGATAAGGTCCATGGTGTCTAAACTGGTGGGTTCTTCCAATGCGTGAAAGCGCTTGCCGTTGACGATAAAGCGGCCTTTGCACAGCGTTGGATAGCCGGCGGATTCGTCTTCTTCGTAGCGGTCAATTAAAACTTCATTCAGTCGAGAAGTCAGCTTGCCTTCGTCGTTGCTCCAGCGTACAGCTTTGGCAGGTGAGCAAACACCGCACAGGTTGGGCGACTCACCGGTTAAATAAGAAGACAGGTGGCAACGGCCTTCAGCCATGATGCACAGGCTGCCAAAAGCGAACACTTCAATCGGTACATTGGTGCTTTCTGCAACCTGTTTCACCTGAGTAAGTGACAGTACGCGCGGTAATACAGCACGCTTGATATTGTAGCGCTCTTTGTAAAAAGCTAAAGCTGGTGCGTTGGTGGCCGAACCCTGCACAGACAAGTGCAGGTTAAGCTGTGGGTGTTTTTTGCTGGCATAAGCGAGCACGCCCGGGTCTGCTGCAATTAACGCGTCCACACCTAAGGCGGCGGCATGATCGACAGCACGCTGCCAACGCTCCCAGCCTTCGGGCTGTGCGTAGGTGTTAACTGCAATATAGAGTTTTTTTTGATTTTGACGAATAAAATCCAAGCCGCTTTCCAGCTGCTTGTCGGTGAGGTTGAGACCAGCGAAGTGACGCGCATTAGTATCGTCTTTGAAACCCACATAAATAGCGTCTGCGCCTTGGCGAACAGCGGCTTTAAGTGCCGGTAAACTGCCAGCAGGGCATACCAGTTGCATGCGAACTCCTTAAAGCTACAGGTATTTTAAAAAATGAGCAGCCAGTCTAAGCAGTTTGTCTTTTATTCGTCTTGATAGAAGTCAATTTGCATGGATAGCTGCCGTGTAAAGAGAACGGAATTAACTTTGCAGCATTTGCATAGCAGCTTCCATGGCTTCGTTTAAATCTTCATCATCATCTTCAAGTTTTTGGCGCACATCTAAACCCAGCTTGTTAAAAGCATCTACCGTTGTCCAGTCCACTTCAGCCAGTGGATGATTGGTATTGGCATGGATTTGTAAGGTGGCTACTTGAACAATATCAACGTAATCAGGCTGCTCTGAAACCCGCTCGAAATTTAAATATTCGTTCGGAACTTCAATGATGGCTGCTGGAAAATCCCAAGCTTCAAGAATGCGTCGGCCTATGAGCGGATGCAGGCGGTCGATAATTTTTTGTAAGGTGCTGGCGTCTTGCAAAAGTCTAGAGTCACGCTCTTCGGCATAGGTTAATACAGGTAAAATTCCGATTTGATGTACTAAGCCAGCCAGCGTTGCTTGGTCAGGCTTTAAGCGCGTAAAGTGACGGCACAGAGCATGGCTGATACCAGCGACTTCAGTGCTGCGCGCCCAAACCTCGCGCAGTTTATTGTCTACCAGCTCATTGGTGGCTTGAAACATTTGCTCCATAGCTAATCCCAAGGCCAGATTGGAGGTGTAGCTCAGACCTAGGCGGCTGATGGCCATGTTTAAGTCGGTGATTTCGTTGCTTGAACGCAAAAGCGGGCTGTTGACGACTTTAATAACGCGCGCTGATAACCCTGCATCGGTGGCAATAATTTTTCCAAGACAGTTAATTTCTATATCCGGATCTTGAGCGGCTTCTCTAACGCGTAAAGCGACCTCTGGCAGGGTAGGCAAAACCAGTTCATCACTGTTAATCGCTTGTATAATATCGCTATAAACTTGTTCAATTAAAAAGGCCATTCAGACGTCACCTGTTCCAACTTAAAAATATAACTTTTGATACTATCAAAAGTTGTTAATAGTTAGCGAGTAATCTCCCTTTCGCTATCTAGGCTGTATGGTAGTGTAAGCCTCGTGAGTAAAGCACCGTCTTCTTTGGCTAAACGAATTTCAGATTCGTACACAGCTTCATCCAGTGCGACAGCCAGTAATTCCACTCCGGTTTCTGCATAAGCGGCGCTAATCACTTGACCTATAGTTTTGCTACGTAGTGGGGAGAATAGTAGCGTGCCTATCTCCGGTAGTTGTTTATCGTCAACTGAAAAGTGATACATGTGGCGCTTAAGCTTACCCAGATACTGCATGCGAGCAACGATTTCTTGGCCGGTATAGCAGCCTTTTTTAAAGCTGACTGCATCCAGCGCCGGTAAGTTTAACATCTGCGGAATAAATTCTTCGAAGTTACTTTCAGTAACATGACCTATTCCACAGCGTATCAATTCAAGCTGCCACGCATTGGGGTTAAGCTCTTCAAGCAAACCGCTTAAACGTTTTAGATAACAGGCAGCGTCTTGGTTTTTTAGCCACAGCTCACAAAGGTTTTCGCTAACCCGTACTGCAATGAGTTCATTGTGTCGCGCGACCGAATTGGTCTCTTTGGCCAAGCTAACGCCAAGCTCAATCAGTGCTGCCTCAGCGTTAATCAAGCCAAAGCGAGTCCAGAGTCCAGATTCGTCGATTAATGTGGACTTAGAAAATATTGCGAATTTTTTTAAGTCGTTTAGCTGGCGTTCGACTAATGAGTGGTGCATGGCTAGCAGATAGCCGTCTGACTCTGGCAGAATACGAAACGTGGATTGCATGCGACCCTTGGGTGTGCAACGCGCGCCAAGGCTGCTACGGTCGTTGCTGACGTAATTTAAGTTGCAGGTAATTTGGCCTTGCAGGAAGGTTTTTGCATCCTTACCTCGTACAGCTAAGAGTCCTTCCTGGGTTATCTGGGTAAAGCCTGTAGTTTGACTCATGGGTGCCTCGGTTATCTGACTGAGCAATAGGTATATCATAGTATTTTACTGGGCAATTGTCAGTGAGTGCGTTACTGATTTGTCTGGCTTATACTTAGCGAATATTTTTTGGGAGTTGTGTTATGACTGTAATGACGTCAGAAGCTGAGTTAAATCGTTTGTTTTGGCATAGCCGCCGCGGCATGTTGGAGTTGGATAGACTGCTTGTGCCTTTTTTAAAAGAAGCATTTCCTTCCTTGCAGGATGCGGATAAGGAGCGTTACGTAAAGTTACTGGCCTGTGAGGATCAAGATATATTTGGCTGGTTTATGAATCGTAATCAGCCCGACGATGAAGATTTGCAGCGCATTGTAGGCTTGGTTTTAAAGCACAATGACGAGCGACCCATCGAGCTATAACAGTCTCTAGAGGCGATCTGCTGACGGTACTCTGTGCAAGCAGTTCGCGTTTCATCAGCCTCTGCAGCCTTAAAAAGGATTTTTAAGCAATGAGCGCTTATTTTTGGCAACCCAGTCCGTGGTTGCATCTGTGTGTGTTTTTGCTAGTGCTGCTAGCGGTTGTCGCACTGTTAGGCAGCACAGTGTCACACCTCTATAAAGCTATTTTGCTGGTTATTTACGCGCTCTATGCTGCGCTTGTGTGGTGGCGTTTGTTGTGTGTCAAACAGGCGCGTTACGGATATGGCTTGCGTT
>LFTS01000215.1 GCA_001513435.1 Gammaproteobacteria bacterium DTU040 | reverse complement strand
CGAGAATGAGCGCGCGCAATTATTCAGTCTGGGCGCTATGTATCAAGAACCTTTGTGGTTATTTTTACGCAAAGGGGTAAAGGTTAACACCCTGGCCGACTTAGCCAAATACCGCGTTGCCATTGGCAGCCCTAATGGCGGTAGCAGCCTTATTGTATTGCCTCTGCTGCAGGCAAACGGCATTGACATAGACAACCTAGGTGACAACTGGCATCTGTATTCTGGTCCCAAAGCAACCCAAGAGCTGTTGGAAAAAAAACTCGATGCTGTGTTTCTCATGGTGCCGCCCGAAAACGAATTTATTCAAAAATTCGCCAGCAACCCCGAAGTGGAATTGTTTCATTTTGAGCGCGCTATCGCCTATGAGCGGCACTTCCCTTTTGTAAAAGGCTTGGAGGTTAACCAAGGCTTGCTCAGCATTGCCCAAAACCTACCCAAAGAAAATACTACCACGCTGTCTTCCAAGGCTTTACTGGTGGTTAACGACTCATTCCACCCCGCATTAACCCCACTGGTTTTAGCTGCGGCGCGCGAAGCCATGAAAAAAGGCACCCTGCTCGATGAGCCGGACACCTGGCCGATTGAAGATCAAAACGCTTTTCCAATGCTCGATGAAGCCGCCTATTTTTACACCAAGGGTTTACCGTTATTGCAGCGTTATCTGCCGTTTCGCATTGCCTCACTGGCCGACCGCTACATCATCTTGCTGTTCCCTTTACTGGTAGTGCTGTTTCCCCTGTTTAAAGTGGCAGGTCCTGTCTACCGCTGGCGTATCCGCTCGCGCATCTATCGTTGGTATAAAATCCTGCGTGATATCGACAAAAAGCTACTGAAAGACACCACACCCGAAAACCTAGAAGAAGAAATCCAGCGTTTGCTGTTGATGCAAAACGATCTGGCTAAAGTGGAAGTACCATTGGCTTTTACCCATGAGTTGTATGAGCTGCACCTGCATGTGCGCTATGTAGTACAGCGCCTAAAACAGCTGCAAGACTCCAATGACTCAGCACAACCATCCTATAACCACCCAATTCTTTAATACAGCAGTCCCTTATGCCCATTCATCATTGTGTTATTCATTTTCTCGAAAAAAAGCCTGACGACAGCCCAGCATCCCTTAACCTGAGCGCTGAGCCACTTAGCGACCAAGACAAGCTGGAAAACCTGTTGGCTGATTTAAACCATCACTACAACAGTAAGCCGAGCAAGTCTTGGGCGTTTTTTAATAACAGCCAAAGCACCGGTTTGGCCCAGCAATTAGAGTTATTGCTAACCGAGCAGCTGGATTTCTACAGCCTAAGTGAACAGCTAGCCAAAGCCTGGCAAAAAACACTGAACGAGCAACAAATTTTTATGCGTGCTCACCTGTGCTTAATGCATTACCGCCAAGGTGCGGGTGATTACCTGCTGATTGCATTTTTGCCGCAAACCCAAGGTTTTAGCATCAACGCTGCACTTGAGCTTACGGATGTGCAACACCTGGATTTAAGTCAAATGAGTCTTGCTGCCCGCATTAATCTGAGCGAATGGCGCAATAATCCCAAGTCCAAACACTATATTTCTCTACTTAAAGCCAAGGGCGGCAAAAAAGTCACCGAAGCTTTCGCTGAGTTTATCGGTTGCGAAGAAGGTGCAGATGCTCCCAGCGAAACCCGCACCCTACTGCAGGCATTTAGTGATTATGTCGATGACAACGAACTGAGCGAAGAGCACGTCAAGGAAAAAACCAACACCCTGGTGCGCTATGCTAACCAACAAAGCCGCCAAGGTGATGCCGTTGCACTCACTGAACTGTCTGAAGTACTGGATGAGGAAAACCCACAGGCTTTTTACAACCATATTCGTAATAAAGACTACGGCTTAAGCCCCTACGTCCCTACCGATCGCCGCACCCTGAGCCAGTTTCAACGTTTTAGTGGCCGCGCTGAAGGACTTTCAATTAGCTTTGAGGCACACTTACTGGGTTCTAAGGTTGAGTATGATGAAGCTCAAGATACGCTGATCATTCGTAACCTACCGACTCAGCTCAAAGACCAGCTAAAAAGGCAGAATTAAGATGTTTGCCGTCGCCCCGATGTTGGATTGGACCGATCGCCACTGCCGTTATTTTTTACGCTTGCTCAGTCGCCGCGCTACTCTGTACAGCGAAATGGTGACCACCGGTGCTTTAATTCATGGTGATGCGCAGCGGCATCTTGCGTTTAACGACACTGAACACCCCTTGGTGCTGCAGCTAGGCGGCAGCGTGCCGCAAGAAATGGCGCAGTGCGCGCGTATGGCGCAAGACTGGGGTTATGACGAGGTCAACATCAATGTGGGTTGCCCGAGCGACCGCGTGCAAAACAACATGATTGGTGCCTGTTTAATGGCGCACCCAGAACGTGTCGCTGAGTGCGTGGATGCCATGCGCCAAGCGGTGGATATTCCGGTGACGGTAAAACACCGTATCGGCATTAACGGGCGTGATAGTTATCAGGCGTTGGTGGATTTTGTTGGCATGGTGGCCGAAGCGGGCTGTGAGCATTTTATCGTGCATGCACGCATTGCGATTTTAGAAGGCTTATCGCCCAAGGAAAACCGCCATGTGCCGCCACTGCGTTATGAGGTAGTGCAACAGCTTAAACAAGAATATCCACACCTACAGATGACGCTTAATGGCGGTATTAAAACCCTCGATGAATGCGAGAAACACTTGCACACCTTTGAAGGGGTGATGCTCGGCCGTGAAGTTTATTCAAACCCTTGGTTGCTCAGTGAAGTGGATCAGCGCCTGTATCAAGACAGCAGCCTTGCGCCAACAAGTCGCAGTGAAGTTATGCTCAAACTGCGCGCTTACATTGAAAGCCAGGTTGCACAAGGGGTTAAAGTAACCCATATTACACGGCATATTCTCGGGATTGCTCAAGGGTTTCCCGGTGCACGGCGTTTTCGACAACTTCTATCGGCTGATATCCATCGTCATGAAAACCAACTCGCCGTATTCGACCAAGCTATTGAGGTTTTGCAAGGGCGCTAAACACATTCTACTTACGGGGTTAACACAAAAATGGCTTCAAAACTGGCACAACTTAAACAATTCACCACTCTGGTGGCCGATACCAGCGACGTTGAACTTATCCGTCAATTGCAGCCAGAGGATGCCACCACCAACCCCACCCTGCTACTGAAAGCTGCCCAGCAGGCGCAATACAGCGAATTACTTAATCATGCTAGAGCCGCCCACCCAACCGACACGCGACAAGCCGCCGTGGATTTTGCGGTCGCTGTGGGCAAAGAAATAAGCCAGCTGATTCCAGGACGAATTTCCACCGAAGTGGACGCGCGTTTATCTTTCGATGAAGAAGGCACCTATGCCGCTGCCTTAGAGTTGATTAACGCCTACCAAACGCGTGGCTTGGGCAGTGAACGCATCCTGATTAAAATCGCTGCCACCTGGGAAGGCATTCGTGCGGCTGAGCGTCTTGAAAAACTAGGAGTGCAAACCAATCTGACGCTATTGTTTTCCTTCGCTCAAGCGGCTGCCTGCGCTGATGCAGGTGTGTATTTAGTTTCGCCCTTTGTGGGACGGATTTATGACTGGTACAAACAGCGGATGAACCGTGATTACAGCGGTACTGAAGATCCGGGTGTGCAGTCGGTGTCGCGTATTTACCGTTATTACAAAAGCAATAATTTTGCCACCATTGTGATGGGTGCAAGCTTTCGTAATCTGGGGCAGATTGAGTCATTAGCTGGCTGTGATCGCCTGACTATTAGCCCAGAGTTATTGGCGCAGCTAGCGCAAACTGACGGCGTGCTTGAGCGTCGTCTGTCACATGAACAAAAAGGGGAAGCCTTGGTGCAGCTGGATGAAAGCGCCTTTCGCTGGAACCACAACGAAGACGCCATGGCCACGGAAAAACTCGCCGAAGGGATTCGTGCATTTGCCAACGACCAGCGCAAACTAGAACAGCTATTCACCTAGCCTTTTGCCGGTAACGGATTCTAGAAGTGGCTGGGTGGTTTGTTTCGCGCAAGAGTTGCGCTCCCACAGAAGCGCTCACACATCAATAGCACGGACTTAAAACGATCTTGTGGGAGCGCATCTTATGCGCGATTGTGGTTCGGCGTGGCTGGATGGTTTGTTTCGCGCAAGAGTTGCGCTCCCACAGAAGCACTCCACATCAACTGCACGGACTAAAACGATCTTGTGGGAGCGCATCTTATGCGCGATTGTGGTTCGGCGTGGCTG
>LFTS01000165.1 GCA_001513435.1 Gammaproteobacteria bacterium DTU040 | reverse complement strand
CTTCCCCAGTAAATTGCTCTTATCTTAACGAATAATCGTTATTGACTAACATACAAGGTCTGGCTTTAGCCTGACAGTGATTCGCAGCAGGCAGGGCGTTGAGCTGGGTTTGTCGGCCTGAAGGCGCGATCTACTACGTTACAATCGGATTATTCTCAACCCACAACAGCGTCGCACCAGCAATAGCAGCAGGCATGGCTATCAGGTTAAATCCTGGCACCATCAGTGCCAAATACGTCACCCCACCAAAACTTAAACTGGCCCAGCGATGCTCACGAATCCAGCGTAGGGTCGCTAGCCAGTCGACTTTATTGTTATCCGCTGGGTAATCCAGATACTGCACCGCCATCATCCAAATATTAAACAGCACCCACAACGGCGCAGCGATGAGGTTTACTCCCGGGATAAACGACAGAATAAACAATCCCAGACTGCGCGGTAGAAAATAACCCAGTTTACGTAGCTCACGCATCATAGTGCGCGGCAATATCGCCAGCAGCTCGGTCCAGCTAAATGATGGGAAAGGATCATGTCCGCGCGCCACTATTTCTACTTTTTCCGCTAAGAAACTGTTAAAAGGCGCAGCCACCAAATTCGCTAGGGTGGTGAAGGTGAAAAAAATCATCAGTAACACCAACAGCACAAACAGCGGCCAGAGCAGATAGTCAAGAAAACTAAGCCAACTGGGCAGCTTAGGCATTAATTCAGCCACCCAATAATTAAATCGTTGTACTGCAAAACTCACCAAAGCCACGAATACCAGCAGGTTAATCGTAAAGGGCATAAGGACAAACTTGCGCAACCCAGGACGTAAAACCATCTGAAAACCGGCATTAAAAAACTGCGGCCCTGATATAACCTGTGCTGGCATAAGTTCTCCTAAAGTTTTGGGTATAGCTGGGCTAAATCAATCAGTAATTGGTTTTGTTGCCCTAGCAGTTTAATCAAAATAACGGCGCGCTCCTCACCGTTATATTGATGAAAAATAGCCTGATAATCTCGAAAGGGTCCATCAGCTAGAGTAACCACATCACCCTGTTTAAAGGCTGGAGCACTCTCGCGCTGGGCAAGTCTTGTACGCAAATCTTCGATCAGCGCATCCTGTATTTGCATCACTTCCGCGCCAAAGGTGAGCAGCTTATTGACACCAAATGTCGAGCGTACCCGGCTCAGTAACATGTCATCTTCGCCAACACGTAAGAACAGATAGCCGGGAAACAAAGTTTCGATTTTTTTTATGCGCTTGCCCTGCCGGATGCGCTCAACCTCAAGCATAGGCAGGAACACTTCACCACCTTGATTCTCTAACTGCTGAGCAGCGCGAGATTCTTGCCGTGGCTTGGTAAGAACAATGTACCAGTCGTTATTGCTCATGCTGCTAGTTAACGAAACCCATGCGGATTTTGACTTTGCCAACGCCAGGTATCTTGCATCATCTGCGACAGCCCCAGCTGCGCTTGCCAACCAAGTTCGCGCTTGGCTTTGTCAGGATTGGCATAGCACTGAGCGATGTCACCGGCACGACGGGGTGCAATTTGATAAGGCACGCTTTGACCACTGGCTTGCTCAAAGGCTTTGACCATTTCCAGTACGGAATAACCTTGGCCAGTGCCCAGATTCCAGGTATGCACACCCGGCTCTTTAGCCAAATAATCCAGTGCAGCGACATGCCCCTGAGCCAAATCCACCACATGGATGTAATCGCGCACGCCCGTACCATCCACAGTGGCATAGTCATCGCCAAATACGGACAGCTGCTTCAGCTTACCCACTGCAACTTGCGCGATATAAGGCAGTAAATTGTTAGGCAGGCCATTTGGATCTTCGCCGATCAAGCCGCTACTATGCGCACCCACAGGATTAAAATAGCGCAAAACAGCAATACGCATACGTGGTTCACTGATGGCCAAATCACGCAAAATATCTTCCACCATCAGCTTGGAACGACCATAGGGATTGGTCGGTCGACCCACAGGGCACTGCTCACTGATTGGCATTTCTGCCGGCTCACCATAGACAGTGGCACTGGAGCTAAATACCAGCTGATACACACCGGCGTTAAGCATCGCCTGCAACAAAACCTGGCTGCCATGTACATTGTTGTCATAGTAGCTCAGTGGCTGCTCAACACTTTCACCCACCGCCTTAAGACCGGCAAAATGCACCACTGCACGAATACTGTGCTCGGCAAAAACCTGCTCTAACAAGGCGGCATCACGGATATCACCCTGAATAAAGCTCACTTTATGCCCAGTGATTTTCTCAACACGCGCTAAAGACTCTCGGCTAGAGTTACACAAGTTATCCAGCACTAGCGGTTCATAGCCTGCGGCGAACAGCTCAACCAAAGTGTGCGAGCCGATGTAGCCCGCCCCTCCAGTAACCAGTATTTTTTTTGCTGCATTTTGCGTAAGGCTCATAGCGCGCACCTGCTGTTATGCTTCTAGGCTATCCAAATATTTTTCCGCATCCAAAGCCGCCATACAGCCCGCACCTGCTGAGGTAATCGCCTGACGGTAGACATCATCCGCCACGTCGCCGGCTGCAAAAACACCTTCAATGCTAGTGGCTGTGGCATTGCCTTCACGACCGCTTTTAACCACCAAATAGCCGTCTTTCATCTCTAACTGGTTGGTAAACAAGTCCGTATTGGGCGAATGACCAATAGCAATAAACACACCATCCACGGCCAGTTCACGGGTACTGCCATCGTTATTACGTAGGCGTACGCCGGTGACGCCCATGTCATCGCCTAGCACTTCATCGAGCTGCTCATTTAATGCCAGTTCAATTTTGCCTTCTTTAACCCGTGCATAGAGTTTGTCTTGCAGAATTTTTTCAGCGCGGAAGGTATCACGACGGTGAATTAAGGTGACTTTGTTAGCAATGTTGGACAAATACAGTGCTTCTTCTACGGCCGTATTACCACCACCTACCACCGCTACATCACGATTGCGATAGAAGAAACCGTCACAGGTGGCGCAGGCCGAGACACCCTTGCCTTTAAACGCCTCTTCGGAAGGCAGGCCTAAATAGCGCGCGCTAGCACCGGTTGCAATAATCAGCGCATCACAGGTATAGGTGCCACTGTCACCAATTAAGGTAAAGGGTTTGCTGTCGAGCTTAGCGGTGTGGATATGATCAAACACTATTTCTGTGTCAAAGCGCTCAGCATGTGCTTGCATCTGCACCATCAGATCTGGGCCGCTTAATCCTTCTGGACCGCCCGGCCAGTTGTCTACATCGGTCGTGGTGGTCAGCTGGCCACCTGCCTGCATTCCGGTAATTAATAGCGGTTTTAAATTAGCCCGAGCGGTATACACTGCAGCGCTGTAGCCTGCAGGCCCTGAACCTAAAATCAATACCTTGGTATGACGCACTTCTGACATAACTCTTCTCCAACGAATGGCACTAAAATCATATAAATACTGTCTAGACTATACTAAAACGCTAAGCGTTACGCAGCTGATTTAAGGACGCAGATGGGGCTAGCGCTAACTCTGGGTGGCAACAGACTACTGCTCTGGGCTGGCAATGATAGGCCGTACGCCCACCTCAGCTTTAAAGGTCAGCTGCTTATTTTCACGCAAGACCTTTAAACTCATTTTCTCGCCCGGCTTCATGCGCGCCACTTGATTCATCGAGATACGCCCATCATGCGCGGCTTCACCAGCGATTTCTAAAATGACATCACCGGGCAGCAAACCGACTTTAGCCGCGGGACCATCGCGAAACACACCTGCTACCAAAACGCCCGAACGCTCAGGCAAACCAAAGGACTCTGCCAACTCCGCGGTTAACGCCTGCACCTCAATACCGAGCCAGCCTCTAACCACCTTACCGTGCTCAACAATGGAGTTCATCACGCTCATCGCCAACTTCACCGGAATCGCAAAACCTATACCTTGCGAACCACCCGAGCGCGAAAAAATTGCTGTATTAATACCCAGCAAGTTCCCTCGCGCATCCACTAATGCACCGCCCGAGTTACCGGGATTAATCGCCGCATCGGTTTGAATAAAGTCTTCGTAGGTATTAATGCCTAACTGATTGCGTCCAGTCGCACTCACTATGCCCATGGTCACTGTTTGCCCCACGCCATAGGGGTTGCCAATCGCCAGCACCACATCGCCAATTTGCACGCTATCCGAGTGCCCCAAGGTAATCGCCGGCAAATCAGGCAAATCAATTTTCAAAACCGCTAAATCTGTTTCTGGATCACTGCCTATGACTCTGGCATAGGTCTCACGTCCATCTTTTAACGCCACCACGATCTGCTCAGCTCCAGCAGTTACATGGTTATTGGTGAGTAGGTAACCATCTTTGCTCATTATCACCGCAGAGCCTAGGCTAGACTCTAAACGCCTTTGTTGCGGTAAATTATCACCAAAAAAATGCTGCAGCGTAGGGTCCTCATGCAGCGGATTAATGGCCTTGTTGACCATCTTAGTGCTATAGAGGTTAACTACCGCAGGAGAGGCCATGCTCACCGCATGTGCATAGGATTCCGGTCCCGTACGCGCATGTGTATAGTCGGGTGCAATCTGTACTTGCAGCCTATTTTTAGATAGCCCAATCCAGCTGGGAAATAAAACCATAATCAGTGCTGCAAACAGCAAACCACTGACTAGCGGCCAGCCATAGTGGCGTAAAAGCCTACGCATAAAAATACCCGACAATTTAACCATCAGCGCAAAACGCTATATTATAGTGTGCATTAATAAAGAAATACGTTAATTTTGCAGGGGTTACCCATGAATGTCAGCACCACAACACTTTTAGCCGCACTTGATGAATACTTAGATGCAGCCAGTATCAGCGATTACTGCCCCAACGGACTGCAAGTACAGGGTCGCCCACAAATCAAACGTCTAGTTACCGGAGTAACCGCCAGCCAAGCTTTGATTGATGCCGCCATTGAACAGCAAGCCGACGCTATTTTGGTGCATCACGGATATTTTTGGAAAGGCGAAAACCCCTGTATCGTCGGCATGAAACACCGTCGTATCAAAAGTCTTATCCAGCATGACATTAATCTATTGGCCTACCACCTGCCCTTGGACATCCATCCCGAGGTCGGCAACAACGCATTGCTGGGCAAGTTATTAGGTTTAACCGTTACTGGGCCACTGGAAGCGAATAATCCACGCAGCGTTGGTTTAATTGGTGAGCTGGACAACCCTATGACTAGCCAAGAATTTGCTCAACTCATCGAGCAAAAACTGGCACGCACGCCGCTGGTGATTGATTGCGAAAAACCCATTCGTACCGTCGCATGGTGCACAGGTGGAGCACAGGGTTACATCGAGCACGCCATTGCTGCAGGCGTTGATGCGTTTATTACCGGTGAAATATCTGAGCACAGCACCCACAGCGCCTTGGAAAACGGCCTCAGTTATTTCTCCGCTGGCCACCACGCGACCGAACGCTATGGTGTGCAGGCCCTTGGCGAATGGATAGCAGAACGCTTTGGGATTGAACATCAGTTTATTGATTGTCCGAACCCGGTGTAATGCCTATTAGAGTTTGCGGTACCAAAACAGCTCATGCGCGCGTACCGCTTTGCGTAGAAACTCATTCTCACCGCTATTCGGCCATTGGCGACCTGTTAACCAGCGCTGAATCTGTCGACGCAGACGTCTTTTTAGCGTTAACGGTGTTTGCAGATCGTGCTGCATTAGTAGTGCTTGCGCCTTGTCTATCTGCTGCTGTGCGTTAAGCACATGGCAATACAACTGATCCGCCGGTAGCTCAATCATTGATGGCGGCAAAGCTACACCCGTATTGGCATTACCCATCGGCCAGCGGTCGTTATCATGCAGATGATTGGCGTACAACAATAGACCGCTAGGTTTATGGGTACTCTGCTCTAGCGCCTGAAAGAAAGCTTGGCCCGTAGCGATATGGTCAGCGTGCGGGTCCAGCTCTGGATGCGGTATAACGATGATTTCAGGCTGGTAATGTTCTAGACAAGCACGTAAATCAGCAACCAAATTATTCCAAGTCGACTGACCGTCTGCATCACTTGGCAACTTAAATGGATTATGCTGACGCACTGTACGAATATCTGTTTCCCCTGACTCGCGCGAAGCAAACGATTGCTTAGGCTGCTTGGCCATCTCAGGCAACTGCAAGCAGTAATAGCCCAGTTGCACACAATGACTCTGCGTTACACCGCCCCAAAGTGGAATCGCCATACTATCCCAGGCT
>LFTS01000083.1 GCA_001513435.1 Gammaproteobacteria bacterium DTU040 | reverse complement strand
TTGGCTTCTAAGGTGATTTCTATAGCATCTTGCCAAGGCAGCAGATCTTGGATGCCAGCTAATAGGCGGGCAAAGGCAGTAGCAGAGAATAGGCTGGGTGTGCCGCCGCCAATAAAAATGGAGCTTAATGGACGGACAACGATATGTTCCAGCTCTAGCTGTAGATCGCTTAGGAGTGAATCGACGTAGGCGTTTTCAGGCAGTCGTGTGGGTGTTGTGTGGGAATTGAAGTCGCAATAAGGGCATTTACGCACGCACCATGGGATATGCACATAAAGAGACAGTGGCGGTAAGTCCGCAAAGGGGAGCCTTGTACTGTCAGTACTGATTAGTTGACTCATAAGCCCAGACGTTGGCGCAACTTGTGCATAGCTTGAGCGCGATGGCTGAGTTTGTTTTTGGTGGACGCATCAAGTTCGGCGCTGCTGCAGTTTTGTTCAGCAACAAAAAAGAGCGGGTCATAGCCAAATCCATGTTCACCCTGTGGGGCATGCAAAATTCTGCCCTGCCAAAAACCCTCACATACAATCGGCAGCGGATCATCAGCATGCTGCACCAACGCCAGCGCGCACACAAACTGTGCGCCACGTTGCTCATCAGGTACGCCAGCTAAAGCGGTTAATAGCTGTTGATTGTTGGCCGCATCGTTATTTTGTCCAGAGTAGCGGGCAGAACGAATGCCGGGAGCGCCCTGTAGGTAATCTACCGCCAGACCAGAATCATCAGCTAAGGCAGGAAAGCCCGACACTTTAGCGGCATGACGGGCTTTGAGAATAGCGTTTTCAATAAAAGACAAACCCGTTTCTTCGGGCTCTTGCAGGCTGAACTCACTGACGGAGCGCACCTGAAAGTGCGCCCCCATCATGGCTTGTAATTCTTTTAGCTTACCTTGGTTGTGGCTGGCTAAGACGAGGGTTTTCATAAATCAGGAAAGACTTCTTGGTTGAATTTTATTTGGTGCGGCTTTTGTTGCCCATCGGTCACCTGAATATCGAATTTCAGCAGCTCACGGCTATCAATGGGAAACTGGGCAATGTAGTAAACGGCAACGCCTTCATCGATTTCTTTAAATCTGAGTGGCTGGATTTGACCTAGCAGGTTGGTTACTGTACCAGTGACCTGACCTTTTTCCCCTTGTCCTGCGCGCACCAAAGAGATATTTAGCACAGCGACATTTTTACTACGCTCAAGATTGGTGGCTTTGGCGACATTTGGTTGCATAAAGCTGGAGTTAAACACCACATAGTGGATATCAAGATCACCAGAGCTGTACTTTTGCTCGGCGAACAACGGGCTGCTTAAAAGTAACGCTAAGCACATAAAGAGTAATTTACGCATGGGGATTTCCTCAATTAAGCCAGTTTAACGACATTTCGAGCCACTCGATAAATGCCGATTTCACCCAACATATTCGGCCATAAGCGACTGCCTAGATTGTTACGGTGCAATCCATCTACGGCCAGTCGATCGAGTACTTGCATCTGCATTTCATGGCACAGCGCTTCAAAGTCCTTGAATGTGCAGAAGTGTATATTAGGTGTGTTGTACCAAGTGTATGGCATAAAATCAGACACCGGCATACGCCCTTTGGTTGCAAGGTACCAGCGACAACGCCAATGACCAAAATTCGGGAAGGTAATAATACAGGTACGACCCACACGTAACATTTCTTGCAGGATTTTGTCGGGGTAATGCACCACCTGCAGTGCTTGGGTCATGACCACTACATCAAAACTGTTATTGGCAAAATTGCTCAAACCCTTATCGAGGTCTTGTTCAATAACATTGACGCCTTTTTCAATACAAGTATTGATTTTGTCGGCGTCAATTTCCAGTCCGTAGCCAGAGACGTTTTTATGCTCTTTTAGCCAAGCTAGCAGCTCACCGTCACCACAGCCTAGGTCTAACACATGGCTGTTCTCGGGAATCCATTGTTGAATAATTTCTAAATCCGCTCTCATAGCTTATTTAAATCTCGATACGGTTCATATAACCGCTAAAGGCTTGTAAATAGCGGGTAATGGGTATTAAAAATGCGTCATGCCCTTGGGGCGCGTCTATTTCTACAGAAACAACATTCTTTTTGGCAGCAATGAGTGCATCGGCAATTTCCTTGGAGCGTGCTGGGGAAAAGCGCCAGTCGGTAGTAAAGGAGATCAGATAAAAATTGGCTTGTGCGTGGGCAAAAGTTTTCGCCAAGTTGCCATCATGCACTGCGGCTGGATCAAAATAATCCAAGGCTTTGGTCATGATTAAATAGGTATTGGCATCAAAACGACCGGAAAATTCTTCACCCTGATAACGCAAATAACTTTCCACCTGAAACTCAACATTATTCACATCAAAGTTCAGCTGAGAGGTTTTTAATTCGCGACCAAATTTAGTGCCCATGGAATCGTCGGATAGATAGGTAATATGACCGACCATGCGCGCAAGTTTTAAACCGCGTTTAGGGGTGGTGCCATGCTCAATAAAGAAGCCATCTAAAAAATCAGGGTCACTAAGAATGGCTTGGCGCGCCACCTCATTAAAGGCAATGTTTTGCGCGGATAGTTTGGGCGCTGCTGCAATCGCAACGCAATGGCGGATGCGCTCTGGGTAGCTGATACTCCACTGCAGTGCTTGCATACCACCAAGGCTTCCACCCACAACGGCGGCCCACTGCTCAATGCCTAGCGTGTCTGCTAAGCGAGCTTGGCTGTGAACCCAGTCTTCTACCGTTACCATAGGAAAATCAGCGCCGTAGATTTTTCCGGTTTCCGGGTTACGACTGCCGGGTCCAGTAGAGCCATTACAGCCGCCAAGATTATTTAAACTGACGACGAAAAATTTGTTGGTATCTATGGCTTTGCCTGGACCGATACAGGCGTCCCACCAACCTGGTTTACGATCCTCAACGCTGTGGTAACCCGCTGCGTGATGGTGACCTGATAAAGCATGGCAGATTAAAATCGCATTGCTACGCTGCGCGTTGAGCTCGCCATAGGTTTCATAAATAATTTCGTATTCATTCAGTTGCCGGCCACAGGCCAAGGCTAACGGCTGATCAAAGCGTGCCACTTTAGGGCTGACCAGCCCTACTGAGTTTTCAGGAAAAACGTGGGCCACCTAGTACTCCATTAGCTTAATTTAGACTGACTTCTTGGCTGGGGTGCTCTGCGAGTAATGCAACGGGACTGACGTTGTTTCACAGCTACCCTAGATCAAGTTCAGCGGGATAGTTTACCGGATTAATAATGCGAACGCGTTTTTGCCGACTTAGCTCGCCACTTTCAATGGTGATCGCCTGTTTACTAACGGCAAACAGCTTGCTTAAAAAGCGTACCAGCTCGCTATTGGCTTTGCCCTCTACAGGTGGGGCTTGCAGTCGAATTTTCAAGCGTTCGCCATGTACACCAGCCAGTTCACTTTTCTTAGCACCGGGCTGAATATGGCAAGCTAAGATTAAGTCTTGATTATCCCAGCGTGCGTATTGTGTCATAGAAACGGGCTAATAAGGGTGCGTATTGGGCCGACTAATCCAGTGCTTTTCGCCACTGCTTCGATCACAAAGCGATCAAAAAGGTTGAGTGCGATAAAGGCAAAAATGGGCGAGATATCAATACCGCCCAAGTCCGGCAACATTCGGCGGATAGGAGCTAAAACGGGTTGGCACACTTGGTGTATCAGCTGAGCGGCAGGATTAAAACTGCCGGGCGCTACCCAGGATAAAATAATGCTGATAATTAAGGCGAAAAAGAAGATTTTCATAAACAATGCGCTCAGGCTTATCAAAATCCAAATAGCTAAACGCAACAGAATATCGAACGCGGGCGCACCTGCCAGCATAAGTACCGCAATGGCTAACGCCATATGTACTAAAAAAGCTAATGCCAAAGCGGCTAAATCCAGACCCGCAAACCCGGGAATAATTTTACGCAAAGGTGTTAGCAAAGGTTGCGTGACCTTCACTACAAACTGGCTAATAGGGTTGTAAAAGTCAGCACGTACCAGTTGCAAAATAAATCTGAGCAACACCACAAAAATATAGAGCTGTCCTAGGGTTTGTAAGATGTAGATAAATGCTTCGTTAAGTGCAGACATAAAGACCTTCTTAATCAGTAAATTGCTGTGCTAGCTCAGCTGAACGTTGCGCTGCCGCTGCAAGTGCCAAGGACACAATAGACTCAAAGCCTGCAGCTTGGAAGCTGCGAATAGCTGCATCAGTGGTGCCCTGTGGCGAGGTTACTTGTTGGCGTAACTCGGCTGCAGAGAGCGGGCTTTCGCATAGCATGCGCGCGGCACCTAAAGCCGTTTGTTGCGCCAACTGCTTAGCGGTATGTTCATTAAGACCTAATTTAACCCCAGCTTCTACCATGGCTTCAACTAACAAGAAGAAATAAGCCGGACCACTGCCAGAAACAGCAGTCACCGCATCGATTTGCTGTTCTTCGGCTAACCAAACTGAAGCACCTACGGCGTTTAGAATGTGTTCAGCGGCGCTTTTTTGTGTTGCGCTCACTGCTTGGGCGGCAAATAACCCGCTAATACCCTGTTGCACTAATGCCGGAGTATTAGGCATGCAGCGGACAATGCTGTTGTGTTGCAACCACTGCGCTAAGCTGGCTGTGGTGATGCCGGCGGCAATTGAAATAATGAGTTGCTGCGCCGTCAACTGCTGTGCAAGAGACTCACAGACTTGGCGCATAATCTGTGGTTTAACCGCCAAAATAATAATATCGGCATCCGCACAAGCCTGTTGGTTGTCAGCAAAGGTTTGAATGTTAAATTGTTTGGTAATCTGCGCGCGGCGCTCTGCGCTGGGTTCGCTGGCGCAAATATGCGCTGCAGGCGTACCCTGAGCTAATAAACCGCCGATCAGGCTGCTGGCCATATTGCCTGCGCCAATAAAAGTGATTTTGTTCATAGTCGAATTAATTCCTTTGCCCAAAAATAGCTGTGCCAATGCGGATGCAGGTTGCACCTTCAGCAATAGCGGCTTCTAAGTCATTGCTCATGCCCATAGATAGGGTATCCAATTGCAAACCAAGTTGCTGATTAAGTTCCTGCATCAATAGATTGGTCTGCCTGAATGCGGCCCGTTGTTCAGTAAAGTCAGTACTAGGCTGCGGAATGATCATCAGCCCGCGCAGTGTCACATTGTCTAAATTCTGTATTGCAGAGGCAAGCTCTGTGAGTTCGTCAATGGCGCAGCCAGACTTAGTTGCTTCTTGGCTAATGTTAACTTGCACGCAAATGTTAAGGGGCGGCAGGTGGGCAGGGCGTTGTGCAGAAAGCCGTTGGGCAACTTTTAACCGATCTACCGTATGCACCCAAGTGAAATTCTCGGCAATGGCTTTGGTTTTGTTCGATTGAACCGGGCCCAAAAAATGCCAAGTAAGTGGCAAACGCGTGAGTTGCGCTTGTTTTTCTAATGCTTCTTGTAGATAGTTTTCACCTATATCGAACAAGCCAGCCTCATGGGCCTGAGCAATAGCTGATGCTGGGTGAGTTTTGCTTACTGCTAATATTTTTATGCTGTCAGCTGAGCGCTGATAGGTAGCCGCAGCAGAGCGTATCTGATCACGCAATTTATTAATGTTATCTGTTATTGTAGACATAATTAAGTAGGACTGATTGTTTATATTGGCAACTCTAACTGTCTGCCGAAGAATTTGGGGGATTCATGGATATTACCGAACTGCTGGCCTTTAGTGCAAAGAACGGTGCGTCAGACTTGCACTTATCTGCGGGATTACCGCCCATGATACGTGTTGACGGCGATGTGCGT
>LFTS01000001.1 GCA_001513435.1 Gammaproteobacteria bacterium DTU040 | reverse complement strand
GCTAATTGCAATGAGGCGCGCATACCCGCGCCGCCGCCACCAATAATGATGGCATCATAAGAAAGAGTACGAATACTGGACATGGATTAAATTCCCCAAAGGATTTGGATGCCCCAAACAAAGAGCACAAACATGAGTACGCCACAGAACGATTGCGCTAAAAAGCGAACACCGCCCGCCCACTTGCCTAGGGTCATCGGTGTTAAGTAGTCAGTGGTAATAGTCCACATTCCCACCCATGCGTGGGCGCCTAACGCAACAAGCGTCAGCAAACTAAAAATTCGCATCCAGCTTTGCGCAAACAAAGCATCCCACTGGGCGTAGTCCATATTTGGGTTAGCCAGTACATACCCCAGCAAAAACAGGGTATAAGCTGCCAGCACTACGGCTGACACTCGCTGCGCCATCCAGTCATAAAGCCCGGAGCGCGAGAAGTTAGTTACACTAGTTACCATATCCATACTCCTACTATAAGCGTCAGTACGGCTGAAATCACTAGCACGGCTTTAGCGCCTAGCTTTGCAGCTTCCAGCTCTCCACCAATACCTAAATCCATTACTAAGTGACGTATTCCAGCCACCAAATGGTATAGGAGTGCAGAGATGAGTCCCCATACTACAAACTTAACTAACGGATTAGTCATAATCTGCTTAACTTCGGCAAAACCCTGCTCTGAAGTTAAGGACTTATCCAGTCCGTACATAAGTACGATAAGTCCAAAAAACAGGATCACACCTGAAATTCTATGCAGAATAGAAGAATATGCAGTGATGGGTAATTTTATTGTCCTAAGATCTAGGTTTACAGGTCGTTGGCTATTCACGGCGTCATCACACTTAGAGAGCCCAAAGGGCTGGTTGTCGGAAAAACACCTAAGAAACTTCTGAATAATCGACAAAATTGACTTACATCAATTAAATCCAGCGAACACCAATGCTATCTGCACGCTATCTCAATTAACTTGGGTCTTTTTACCTTCTTATTCAAAAACCTCCTAATTAGGCGCTCGTCACCATCATAGTGGTAATCGGCAAGCTAGGCATATGCCAGCTGCCAATCAGCTATCGAGTATAGTGTAAAATCACCCCCAATGACAATGCATAAACATTCGCCTAAAAGCGCATTGCCTCTCTTTGACAAACTAAGCCATTATCTGTAACTGCAAGCTTCGCATCCGAATGTCTCACAGAGCCATTTTTAAAATAGAAAAGTGGCTATTAACAAATTGACATTCACACCCATCTTACTATTATGTTGCGGGTCCAAAAATGGGCCGTGATGATTTCAAGCAAAACTAGGAGGCCAAAATGGCTGACAAAAAAGCGCAGTTGATCATCGAAGAGGGCGCAGCCCCCATCGAATTTCCTGTTTTATCGGGCACACTAGGCCCTGATGTTATTGATGTACGTAGCCTGATTGCGAGCGGTTATTTCACTTATGACCCTGGCTTTATGTCTACCGCCTCATGCGAATCAAAAATCACTTATATTGATGGCGATAAGGGCATTCTTCTACACCGTGGCTACCCAATCGAAGAGCTAGCAGCTAAATCAGATTACCTGGAAACCTGCTACCTGTTGATTCATGGCGAGTTGCCAAACAAAGCTCAAAAAGATGAGTTTGTTAACACCATCATGAGCCACACCATGGTGAACGAACAGCTTAAGTCATTCCTAAACGGCTTCCGTCGTGACGCCCACCCAATGGCTGTTCTTTGCGGTATCGTTGGTGCTTTATCAGCGTTTTACTACGATTCTTTGGATAATGACAATCCAAAACACCGTGAAATCTCTGCGCATCGCCTAATCTCCAAGATGCCAACCATTGCAGCAATGGCATACAAATACTCAGTAGGCCAGCCCATCATGTACCCACGCAACGATCTCAGCTACGCCGAGAACTTCTTGCACATGATGTTTAACACCCCTGCAGAAATCAAACCTATTAATCCTGTGTTGGCACGCGCCATGGAGCGTATTTTCATTCTCCATGCCGACCACGAACAAAACGCTTCAACCTCTACCGTACGCTTAACCGGCTCAACGGGTGCCAACCCATTCGCCTGTATCGCTGCAGGCATTGCCGCCCTTTGGGGGCCAGCACACGGTGGCGCCAACGAAGCTGTACTGCTGATGCTCGATGAAATTGGTGACGCCTCTAACATCGACAAGTTTATTGCTAAAGCGAAAGACAAAAACGATCCATTCAAGCTAATGGGCTTTGGTCACCGCGTGTATAAGAACTTCGACCCACGCGCACAAGTGATGAAGCAGACTTGTGACGAAGTACTGTCAGAACTAGGCATCAACGATCCACAGCTAGATCTAGCAATGAAACTAGAAGAGTACGCACTGAACGACCCATACTTCAAAGAGCGTAACCTCTACCCTAACGTGGACTTTTACTCAGGCATTATTCTGAAAGCTATTGGTATTCCAACCAGTATGTTTACAGTAATTTTCGCTATGTCACGCACCGCCGGCTGGATTTCACACTGGCTGGAAATGTTGGCAGAGCCACACAAAATCAACCGCCCGCGCCAGCTATACACTGGCTACACGCAGCGTGAATACACGCCTATCGACAAGCGTTAATCGGTTGAACATAAAAAAGCTGCCTCAGGGCAGCTTTTTTAATTATTTAACCTTAACGGGTTTGCACTTCAAGCAGCGCTATTAGCTGCATCGCCTCTTCCTTACTGCTACCGCACACATACTCTTGAGCACTAAACTCTTGGCAAAAACGTGGCCGTGCCAACTGCCCAAAAAGCCGGCACAGATTATTCTCATTTAAATGAGCACAGCGTACACCTGCTGCTTTCCCATGCGGCATGCCTGGCATCGCAGTATGTATTGAGGGCGCTATGCAACATGCCCCACAACCTGGTCGACACTCCATTAACGACACCTTAAACGCTGGATTAAACTCGATGTATCCCAGTCCGCACCGCCCATCGTCTCAACATCTGCGTAAAACTGATCTACTAAAGCCGTTACTGGAAGTTGCGCCCCCTGTTTTCTAGCTTCATCCAACACATAACGTAAATCTTTGCGCATCCACTTAACCGCAAAACCAAAATCAAACTTCCCATCAAGCATCGTTTGGTAGCGATTCTGCATCTGCCAAGAACTAGCAGCTCCCTGACTTACAACCTGCATTACAGCCTCAACATCCAAGCCAGCCTGCTCAGCAAAGTGCAGCCCCTCAGCCAAACTCTGTAACAAACCTGCAACACAGATCTGATTAACCATTTTCGTTAACTGCCCGGCACCTACCGGCCCCATCAGGCGTATAGTTTTTGCGTAGCAAGACAGCATGGACTCAACCTGTTTAAATACACCAGCCTCGCCACCCACCATAATAGTCAAAGCACCTTGCTCCGCCCCCAACTGCCCACCAGAAACAGGCGCATCAAGAAACCCACACCCTTTTATTGCAGCAAGCTTTGCCAGCTCACGCGCTTTTTGCGCTGAAGCCGTTGTGTGATCGACCAAAACACTGCCAGCCCTCATTGCGCTAAACACTCCGTCACCACCCTGCAGCACAGCGTGCAAGTCCTCATCATTACCCACGCATGTAATGACCAAATCAGCCTCTGCCGCTGCTGCAGCCGGAGTCAGCTTATACGTACCGCCATACTCTTTAACCCAGCGCTGCGCAACACACGTGGTTCTGTTATACACAACAACCTCATAACCACGACTTGCTAAATGACCAGCCATGGGGAAACCCATATTACCCAGCCCAATAAATGCAACTTGTTCCATAATCATTACCCAATACACGCACACTAATCGCCCAAAACAACACCAAAGCCGACCGCTGCCAGAATACTATTTGATAGTCCAGCCATTATGCAAAAAACTTATCCCGCTTTGACGGTTTCTTTTAGCTAGACTACCAATTATAATTTACTGAGCATGATTATGCGTGTGACGATAATAATCAAAAATGAGACCGCCAACGCTGGCATCAAAATTGCTAAAAAAGCAAGCTAACAGATAGCAATGACAGCCCATTTCGTGCCCCACCGCACACTTTGGAAACTCTTGCTAAAGACCTCTAGCATCGGGCTTTGCGCCCAAACCGCAAAAAAAGCAATTAAAGTCTTGCGCTATTGACCCTTATCAATACTCACTGCATCATGTTTAGACACAATTTTTTTGTGACAATAGTGAACATTTCATCCTGAAGTGATTCACTAATTATCTGCCCTAATAAACGGATGGAAAACCTCAATATGAATACGACAACGAGTTCCGCCTATAACTATAAGGTGGTTCGCCAGTTTGCCATCATGACGGTGGTCTGGGGGATTGTCGGAATGCTAGTAGGCGTTCTGATTGCTGCCCAGCTGGTTTGGCCTGAACTTAACATGGATCTTCCGTGGACAACCTATGGTCGTCTACGTCCGCTCCACACAAACGCAGTTATTTTTGCATTCGGTGGCTGTGCGTTATTCGCAACGTGCTACTACTCAGTGCAACGTACCTGTCAAACACCTTTGTTTGCACCTAAGCTTGCAGCCTTCACCTTCTGGGGTTGGCAGCTAGTGATTCTCTGTGCAGCTATCAGCTTACCGCTGGGTTTCACCACCTCTAAGGAATACGCAGAGCTTGAGTGGCCTATCGATATCTTGATCGCTGTGGTGTGGGTAAGCTACGCCATCGTTTTCTTTGGCACGGTAGCCAAGCGTAAAGCAAAGCACATATACGTTGGTAACTGGTTCTTCGGTGCTTTTATTTTGACCGTAGCAATGTTACACATCGTAAACAGCCTAGCTATACCTGTACTGTCTGGCGGTCTGCTTAAGTCTTACTCTGTCTACTCTGGCGCAACCGATGCCTTGGTTCAGTGGTGGTACGGCCATAACGCAGTAGGTTTCTTCTTGACTGCTGGCTTCCTCGGCATGATGTACTACTTCGTACCCAAGCAAGCTGAGCGTCCAATCTACTCATACCGTCTGTCAATTGTGCACTTCTGGGCTCTAATCTGTACCTATATTTGGGCAGGTCCGCACCACTTGCACTACACTGCTCTCCCAGACTGGGCGCAGTCCTTAGGTATGATCATGTCCTTGATTCTGCTGGCTCCATCATGGGGTGGTATGATTAACGGTATGATGACCCTTTCAGGTGCATGGCATAAGCTGCGCAGCGACCCAATCTTGCGCTTCTTGGTGGTATCCCTAGCATTCTACGGCATGTCAACTTTTGAGGGCCCAATGATGTCCATTAAGACAGTTAACGCACTGTCTCACTACACCGACTGGACCGTTGGCCACGTACACGCTGGTGCTTTAGGTTGGGTTGCCATGGTATCCATTGGCTCTCTGTACCATTTAATTCCGCGCCTCTTTGGCCGCGAGCAAATGTATAGCGTTAGCCTGATCAACACCCACTTCTGGCTGTCGACTATCGGTACTGTTCTTTACATTGCCTCGCTCTGGATCAATGGTCTTGCGCAAGGTTTAATGTGGCGCGCCATTAACGATGACGGCACACTGACTTATACCTTCCAAGAGGCTATTGAGTTAAGTCATCCAGGTTTTGTGGTACGCCTAATTGGTGGAACTATCTTCTTCGTTGGTATGCTGCTAATGGCCTGGAACGTCTGGAAAACAATCCGCAGCGCGGATCCTGCTGAAGCTGCTGCTGCAAACCGTTTTACGGTTGAAGGAGCTCACTAATGATTAAGCACGATACTGTTGAAAAGAACATTGCCTTAATGGCATTGCTCATGATTTTAGTCGTCAGCATTGGCGGCTTAACGCAAATCGTACCCATCCTTTTCCAAGATGTAGTTAATGAGCCGGTAGAGGGTCTCAAGCCTTATACCGCACTACAGCTAGAAGGTCGTGATATTTATATTCGCGAAGGTTGTGTTGGCTGTCACTCACAGATGGTACGTCCATTCCGTGCAGAGACTGAGCGTTATGGTCACTACTCAGTAGCAGGCGAGTTTGTTTACGATCACCCATTCCTATGGGGTTCAAAGCGTACTGGTCCAGACTTGCACCGCGTTGGCGGCCGCTACTCTGATGACTGGCACAAAGCTCACTTGTTCAATCCACGTAACGTGGTACCTGAGTCCAAAATGCCTTCATACCCCTGGCTTGCACAAAACAAGCTAAGCGGTAATCACACTGTTGCTAAAATGAAAGCTCTGAAAACTCTCGGTGTTCCTTACACCGATGAAGACTTAAGCGGTGCGGTAGCAGCTGTAAAAGGCAAAACCGAAATGGACGCGATTGTTGCTTACCTGCAGGTGTTAGGTACAGCAATCAAGAACAAACGGTAATCATAATGGACATAGGTACAATACGTGGTATAGGCACAGCGATGATTCTTATCGCATTTGTGTGCCTCGTATTCTGGGCATACAGCAGTAAGCGTAAAAAAAGTTTCGATGAGGCAGCCATGCTGCCCTTCGGCGAAGAAAGCTTACCGACTGATACCCGTAATGACCAAAACTCATCTAGGAGTACACACCAATGACATCATTCTGGAGTTGGTACGTTATATTACTCACCACGATGACCATTATCGGTTTAGTGTGGTTAGTACTATCAACGGCAAAAGGCCAACGTGCTGATATTGCCGAAGAAGCAATGGAAAACAGCTGGGACGGCATTCGCGAGTATGACAACCCGTTACCACGCTGGTGGTTCTTACTTTACATGGGCACTGTTGTATTCGCAGTCGGCTACCTCATCCTTTACCCAGGTATGGGTAACTACAAGGGTATTTTGCCAGGCTACGAAGACGGCTGGACCTCTGCAAAGCAGTGGGAACGCGAAGTCGCAAAGGCTGACGAAAAATACGGTCCAATCTTTGCAAAATACAAAGCAATGAGCATCGCAGATGTTGCTAAAGATCCAGCAGCAATTGATATCGGCTCACGCTTATTTGCTAACCATTGTGCTATTTGTCATGGTTCGGACGCTAAGGGTTCCCCTGGCTTTCCAAACCTAGCTGACAAAGACTGGCGTTGGGGCGGTGATGCAGAGACTATTCAAAAGAGTATCCTGCACGGTCGTACAGGTGTAATGCCTGCTTGGGGCGCAATCATTGGTGAAGACGGCGTTAAAGACGTTTCCGCTTATGTGCGCCACGAGATAGCCGGCCTTAAAGCGCCTGAAGGTACAAGCGCTGATCTGGAAAACGGCAAGAAAGTCTATGCAACTACCTGTCTAGCCTGTCACGGCCCAGAAGGTAAAGGCATGGCGATGCTAGGTTCACCTGACTTAACCAGCCCTGCTGGTTGGATTTGGGGTACGAGCTTGTCGCAAATCGAAAACACAGTTCGTAACGGTCGTACAGGTGTGATGCCTGCTCAAGCTGAGTTCTTAGGCGAAGAGAAGGTGCACATTCTAGCTGCTTATGTGTATGGACTAACCAACTAATAGTTCACACCAAGCAACCTAAAGGGCCAGCCAATCGCTGGCCCTTTTTTATTACACTAAGAAAATTTACTCCAGATTAAACAGCAAGCTTGAGGCATATCAAAAACAAAAAGGTTAGAAAGCTTAGAATTCACAATCCGTAAAATGTTAAGATGTGCACAAAGCAGCTTTAGCAGCACTAATGCAGTGTTTAAAGAAGCTTTTGCACGTATCGCATTCTTTCAACCACTTCACACAATCCTGTTAACTGGTAAAGTGACCTAGTGTCGCACCTCACGAAACTACGACTAAAGCAGTGTACCATAGCTTCAGCCAGCACTATTTGGGCTAACCAGCTTAAAGCTGGAAAAATCCATTAACTGCCATGGAACAACCTAATGAGCGAACAAATACCTGTAAAAAATGTAACCCCTTCCACTGATTCTGGCGCGCTGTATGCTAAGCGCACAAAAATCTTCACCAAGTCTTTTACTGGACTGTTTCGTACAATCCGGATCTCTTTTGGTGTTTTATTGTTTGTACTCTTTTTGGGAACAGCCTGGTTAAACTGGGGTGATCGTCAAGCTGTGTGGTGGAACCTACCAGAGCGCAAGTTCTATGTTTTTGGTGCCACTTTTTGGCCACAAGATTTTATGCTGCTGTCTTGGCTGCTAATTATTTGTGCCTTTGGTCTCTTTTTTATCACCGTGTTTGCCGGTCGTGTCTGGTGCGGTTATGCCTGCCCACAAACGACCTGGACTTGGATTTTTATGTGGGTTGAAAAAATTACCGAAGGTGACCGCAACAAACGTATGCGTCTCGAAAAAGCGCCTATGTCTGTAGAGAAATTTTTACGGCGCGCGGCCAAGCACACGCTTTGGATTCTAATCGCGTTTGTCACTGCCTTTACCTTCATGGGTTACTTCAGCCCTATCCGCGAACTATTTTCAAATTTAATTACCGGACAAGCCAGTGGGGTTGTTTATTTCTGGGTCGCAGCATTCACCTTTATGACTTATTTTGCTGCAGGCTTCATGCGTGAACAGGTATGTATTTACATGTGCCCCTACTCTCGCTTTCAGAGCGTAATGTTCGACAAAGACACCCTAATCGTCTCTTACAATGAGGGTCGTGGTGAAAAGCGCGGCCCACGTAAGAAAGGCTCCGACTACCAAGCGCAAGGCTTGGGAGACTGCATCGACTGTAATCTTTGCGTACACGTATGCCCTACCGGAATCGATATACGTGATGGTTTACAAATCGCCTGTATCAGCTGCGCTGCTTGCGTTGATGTTTGCGATGAAGTCATGGGCAAAATGGGCTACGAAAAAGGCTTAATCAGTTACACCACTGAGCACAACCTGACCGGCTCAAAAACCAAGCTCCTTCGACCACGGCTTATCGGCTATGCCGCCGTGCTGTTGTTTATGATAAGCCTACTCACCTACACCATTGCAACACGCACGCTGGTTGAACTAAACGTAATTAAAGACCGCATCCCGTATCGCGAAAACGTTGACGGCAGAATTGAAAACGTTTACCTCTTGCGCGTGATTAACAAAGACCAACACGGACACACCTTTGCTATAGAAGCCACGGGCATTGACGGTCTGCGTCTTGAAGGAAAACACATGGTTGAAGTGGCCGCTGGAGAAATATTCTCAACGCCTGTATCTTTATCTGCTGACTTTGAAAAGCTAGCTTCAGGGCCCAACAAGGTTCAGTTCAACATCAAATCTGTCGATGACGAAAGTATTTACCGCGTATCGAAAACCACCTTTATTGGGCCACAAGATCGTTAATTAAGGAGCTTACTATGCAACTCGAGCAGAAAGTTTATCCATGGTACAAAGAATTCTGGGCATGGTTTTGCATTGGAATTCTTGTCTTAGCTGTAGTGCTCGGGTTAGGCCTGCTGACCGTAGCTATTAATAACCCACCCAGCATCGTAGTGGATAACTACTACGATGTGGGTAAAGGGATTAATAAATCATTGGAGCGCGAGCGACTGGCTAAGCAACTGAGCATGCGCGCTACGCTGACCCTTAATCTTGAGCTAGAGCAGGCTGAACTTCAGTTGGAAGGCGAGAGCCTGCCACAGCAGTTGGTGCTTAACATCATCTCGCCCACTCAACCAGAGCAAGACCGTCGCGTGGTGTTACAGCCCGTTGACACCAATGGTCTTTACCGCGGCTTGCTAGGCGAGCCTGTACTAGGCAAACGCTTTGTTGAATTGCTCGGTCAGGCAGACGGCCAAGAATGGCGTCTCTTTGAAGAAGAAAAAATTGAGCCAGGTCAGCGTATTGAGCTTGGCTTCAACTAAGTCTACTACTCGCTGGCTGCACCTCGCAGCCAGCTTCTAACCTGAAGTAATCAATGACTGCACCGCTTCCCTGCTACCACTGCGGCTTACCTGTTCCAGCTAATACGGATTTTAAAGCTGTGGTCATACAGGAGGAGCGCGTTTTTTGTTGCCCTGGCTGCCAAGCAGTAGCCCAAGCGATAGTAGAAAACGGTTTAGAAAGCTACTATCAACATCGCAGTGAACGCTCATCAAACCCCGACGAACTGCCCGGATTCATTCCAGACGAGCTAAAGCTCTATGACCGCGCCGAAGTCCAGCAGCCCTTTGTCCGCTCAGAAGGAGAATTTAGCAGTACGCAGCTTCTCATTGAAGGCATTACCTGTGCTGCCTGTGGCTGGCTTATTGAAAAGCATTTAGCCAACATACCCGGCGTTAACAGTAGTCAATTAAACCTGAGCAACCACCGCTTACACGTGCGGTGGGACTCCAGTAAATTACCGCTTTCCGACATTTTGCATAGCATTCGCAAGATAGGTTATGCCGCGCACCCTTGGCACCCCGATGCCGTTAGCACGCAAATAGCACAAGAAAACCGCGTTGCATTAAGAAAACTTGGTTTGGCTGGACTGTTATGGATGCAAGTTATGATGGCCTCCATGGCAACTTGGCCTGAGTTTAACCTAGACCTCTCTGAAGCCATGGATGGTGTTTTGCGCTGGGTCAGCTTGCTGCTCACCACCCCTATTATTTTTTACTGCAGCACTGAATTCTTTTACGGGGCTATGCGTGACATTAGAACCCGCCACCTAACCATGGATGTTTCCGTATCCTTGGCTATTTTAGGTGCTTACTTTGCAGGCATTTGGTCAACGGTTACGGGGCAGGGTGAGCTTTATTTTGATGCCTCGGGCATGTTTGCATTTTTCTTACTGTCCGGTCGCTACTTAGAAAGGCGAGCCAGAGAACGCACCGCAGCCGCCACGGCACAACTGGTTAATCTGCTACCTGCATCCTGTTTGATTCTTAAAGAGGATGGGCAATCTGAGCGCATTTTGCTTAAAGATTTACAACTACAGCAGCAGGTTATCGTGCCGCCCGGTCATCTAATCCCTGCTGATGGCGTTATTTTATCTGGTCAGTCCAGTGTGGATGAGTCCTTGCTAACCGGTGAATACCTACCCTTACCACGTCAGCCCGGTGATCAAGTAACAGCAGGCACTCTCAACGTCGAAGGCCCTCTGACTATTCAGGTGCAAGCGCTTGGCGACAACACTAGGCTTTCAGCCATTGTGCGGCTCTTGGAGCGGGCGCAATCATTGAAACCCAAGTTCGCAGAGTTTGCAGATCAGGTTGCACAGTGGTTTTTAATTAGTGTCTTATTGATAGCAGCAATCGTAGGCATAATTTGGCTGCAGATAGATGCCGCACGCGCCTTCTGGGTGGTGCTCTCACTTCTGGTAGCCACTTGCCCTTGCGCGCTTTCGTTAGCCACACCGACTGCCCTAACTGCCGCGACAGGTAGCTTACACAAATTAGGCTTATTGATCACCAAAGGTCATGTGCTGGAAACCTTTAAGCAAATTGATACCGTTATCTTTGACAAAACAGGCACCTTGACCGAGGGCCGCCTCACACTTAAGCGGGTCGAATGCTTTCCAAGTTACACGCACGAGCAAGCCATGGAGTGGGCTACTGCGCTAGAAAACCGCTCTGAACACCCTATTGCAAGGGCTTTTGGTCACAGCAAACTTATCGCAGAAGAGGTTACGAGCAGCCCAGGTTTAGGCTTACAAGGCAGCGTTGCAGGTCAGCTGATGCGTATTGGCCGCCCCGATTATGTCTGCAAGCTAAGCAACACACCACCGCCAGCGGCACCAACCGCCCAAGGCCAATGGCTACTACTAGGTGATACGCAAGGCCCTATCGCGTGGTTTGCTCTGGATGACCAATTACGCAAAGACGCCCCTGCGCTGCTCGATGCCTGTCGAGCAATGGGCTGGCAAACCATATTGCTCTCTGGTGACAGCTCACCTATGGTGCATGAAATTGCACAGCAACTGGGGATCAGCGATGCGCGGGGGAGCTTGACGCCGGACGACAAACTCAAGGTGCTGGAACAGCTGCACCAGCAAGGTCACCGCGTTCTCATGCTAGGCGATGGTGTCAACGATGTGCCTGTACTGGCTGCAGCCGATATCAGTATCGCTATGGGCAGCGCTACTGATTTAGCCAAAACCAGCGCCGATGCCATTTTACTGTCCAATCGACTCAGCAGCTTAGTGGGTGCTTTTGCCATCGCTAAAAAAGCACGTCGCATTATTATTGAGAACCTTTCTTGGGCTATACTCTACAACGGACTAATTATTCCTTTTGCTGCAGTAGGCTGGGTAACCCCAGGCTGGGCTGCCTTAGGCATGTCCGTGAGTTCCTTATTAGTTGTACTCAATGCTCTACGCTTAACAGCAGTAGCCGAAAAAACTTAGTAGGAGTACCTCCATGGCAGCGTTATATGTCATGATTCCAGCAGCGCTTATTTTAGTCATAATTGCTGCTCGCTTCTTTTTTTGGGCGGTCGATAGTGGTCAATACGATGATCTAGACAGCCCAGCACACAGCATTTTATTTGACGACCCACTCAGTCACGTAAAAAAACTATCCGAAGAAAACCCTAAAGAACAAGACGATGCTTGATGTTGTCCCGCTACTCATATCTGCATTCATTATTGGTTTGCTCGGTGGCGGCCATTGCATAGGTATGTGCGGTGGGTTAATGGGCGCTCTTGCCTTAGCCATTCCAAAAGAGCAACAGCATAAAAAGTTGCTCTACCTAATCTTATATAACCTAGGCCGCATCATTAGTTACGCCGCAGCAGGGTTTATTTTCGGGCTGGCGGGCTGGGCGGTTGATCAAAGCCCTGCCGCCGATGCCTTACGCATTATTGCTGCGCTATTGCTCATTAGCATGGGACTTTATTTAGCGAACTGGTGGTCAGGTTTAGTCAAGATAGAACAAGGCGGACAAGTGCTTTGGCGTCATCTTCGACCGATCGCACAACGCTATATTCCTATCCAAAAATCCGGTCACGCACTTAGCCTAGGTTTACTGTGGGGCTGGCTGCCTTGTGGCCTGGTTTACAGCACGGTTATATGGTCGGCCAGCCAAGGAGATGCCAGCTTAAGTGCTTTGCTGATGCTATTCTTTGGTCTAGGTACCTGGCCAACACTTATAGCCTCCGGCTTTGCCGCTGAACGACTTACTCATTTCTTACGTTCGCGCAAAGTACGCTCTGCCGCTGGCTTGATGATTATTCTCTATGGCATCTGGACCTTCCCCGGCCCTCACCATCATTGGTTAATCGAGCATTAAAACCATTTCTCTTAAACGCCACTTGTCGCTTGATACAAATCAAGAAGCTTAAATAGCGCTCTCCCTATACTTGCCTAACAAGCTTTTTTTCTAACTGGTGTTTATTTTATGGTTAAAGCTGCTTGCTGGGACTCTCGTTTATACCATAGCTACCGAACCTTCGGCGGCTTGTATACCTCGTACCCAACCAAAAAACAGTTCACTCAAGCCATTAGTGCTTT
>LFTS01000139.1 GCA_001513435.1 Gammaproteobacteria bacterium DTU040 | reverse complement strand
GCTTTGTGCAGCACGCTCCACGCGTTCCGTGCCATAGCCAGCACGGTCTTGGGCGCCACCCATAGCAGTAACTGCATTCGAAACTCCTTTTTGTAACTGCTCAATCATATTTTGAATTTCTTCAGTGGAATGCTGGGTACGTGACGCCAAAGTACGCACCTCATCGGCTACTACAGCAAAACCACGACCCTGCTCACCCGCTCGTGCTGCCTCGATGGCCGCATTCAAAGCCAACAAGTTGGTTTGCTCGGCAATACCCTTGATCTCACTTAACACCTTGCCAATATTGGCGGTATCGCCTTCCACCTGAGCAACCACCTGTGCGGCGCTCTCGATTTCATTAATAAGCGTACGTATACCTTCTATCGCCTCTTGCGCAACGAGCACACCGTTGCTCGCTTCTTGGTCTGCACCCTGTGAAGCCTGCGAAGCCTGTGTTGCATTTTGCGCCACCTGCTGCACTGTGGCGCTCATCTCATTCATGGCCGAAGCCACCATGTCAGTTTCAGTACGCTGCGCTACAACAGCCTTAAGGGTATCGTCAGCAACGGAAGCCACCTGATCCGATACTTGGTTCAAACGTTGCGTAACACCCGACACAGCATTGAGACTATGGCGGAACTTACCGATCATGCGGTTAAAGGTCTCACCCATAGCGCCCACTTCATCTTTGGCATGCACCTCTACAGTGCGGCTTAGATCGTCAGTGTGCGTCATTTCTTCCATGGTTTGGCGCATCGCATTAATACGCACAATAACCACTCGACGTACAATATAAATGATAATGATCAGCCCAACGATTAACAGCAATAACTGGATGGCAGCGCTCATCAGGATATTTTGCATTACCTGCTCATCAAGTGCTTCCAGTGAATAGCTAATTCGTACCGCACCTACCACCGTATTTTCGGGCACCATGTGACACATCAAGCAATTAGTGCCGCGATAATCTGTTTCGGCCAATATAGGATTAATCACCGTTAAAATGCGCGAGCCTTGCCTGTCATCAATATGTACCACAGGATCGCCATTAAGCGCGCGCTCATCCAATTCATCTAGAGCAACCTGATAGTCATAGCCCGGACCATACATTGAGTTAATCGCATCATTGCGAATAATCCGCGCCTCAACTACCCCAGGACGCTCAAGAATCTTGCTGCGTAACACTTCGCGCTGAGCCATAGTACCCGTCAACATCATGGTGTTAATGCTGTCAAAGTACGTATCTGCAGCGTCTTTGGTTTGCTGCTCAACCACTTCGAGCACTAGCTGTTTTTCATTGCTCGCAGAAAAAAGCAAAGAAGCCGACATCATCACGAAAAAAACCGACAGCATTGCAATGTTTATTTTGGTCTGTACTGACATGTGTTTTGTTGTTGGCGCCTGGCTCATGCTTTAACCCTCAAGGTACTTCTCTTTTTTATAACCTAAAAGTTGCAGGTTCCTTTATAGGAGCTTTTAGTTTTGAAAATCGTATCAACTGTAAGTGTATTCGGCTTACCCGTTAAAACCTTGAGCAAATAGCCGTTAATTAAATTATTGCTTTATTTTTATAACAATAATTACTCGCACATGCCATAAAATTGGCATCCAGCATCGCGCACATTAATAACTAGCAAGACACATGCCACACATACAATTTCAACCCAGCCTGTACTGTGACAGCCGACACACTTTATCACCTATTTTTTATACGCAAAAGCGTTGAGTAAGCAAACACCACCCACTAAAAGTAGTAAGGACTTTTTCGAAACTTACAAATCAAAATCTAAAATGCTGATTTTCAGTGCTGAATTAGAGCTGCAAATGCACTTTAAAAAATCTGTGCTAAAGCGCCCTCAAGCTCAGGGTAGTTAAATTTGAAGCCATCATCCAATAAACGCTGTGGCAGCATTTTATCGCTAACCAGCAGCAGTTCAGCCAGCTCACCAAACAATAACCTCAACACCTTTTCCGGCATAAGGAGCAGAGTGGGTCGACGTAATGCAGCGCCTAAGGATTGCGTGAAATCGGCATTAGTTACAGGATTGGGGGCACTGGCATTAAATACGCCA
>LFTS01000305.1 GCA_001513435.1 Gammaproteobacteria bacterium DTU040 | reverse complement strand
CCTTCAGCCTTGGGCGCGTAATCTCTAGGTGGTTCCGGCGGCAACTCTTCTTTTTTACTTGACTTACTGGGTGCTGAAATGCGCTCTTTTACTGAGCCATCAGTCAAGCAAGCCAACAACCTTTCACGTGACTGCTCATCTATCGCCAATCGTTCGGCTGAATGCAACATATGCTCCTGCACATTCTGATAACTTTCCGTTAACTTGCTAATCAGCTCAGCGGTGGTGCTGAAGTTGCTGATCACTTCGTTTTGATAGCTATCAAAGCGTTCTTGCAAATCGCTCAGCTGGCTTTGTGTGCTTTTCGGTGATGAGGCTTGCAGTATCCGTGCTAAAATAACGCCGATAATAATGCCGCCAACTAAAGTAAGGGTAGGTATTAACCAGATAGGTAGTGAGTTTTCCACGGGATAGTTTCCTAAGCAAAAAACAGTGTAGTTAAATGAAATCTTGCCATAAAGCTTTGCTCAACAAACACTGATGAGCCAGTCTTTATTGACGGATTCCTAGTTGAGGTTGTGCAGATAATACCCGCAACTACAGCAAATTACATGAATAAAGTCACGGAGTAAGTATTGTTAGTACGTGAAGAAAGANNCCTACTCAAGGCGGAACCATGCTTAATAAAGTGGTTTCCACCATGCAGCGCACAGCTCGGGATCAGGGTTTGGCCACGCTGCGCTTTAATTATCGTGGAACCGGTAAAAGTGCTGGCGTTCATGATATGGAATCTGGCGAAGTGGATGATGCTGAAGCCATGCTAGATTGGCTGCGGCAACGTCACCCGAATAAGCCGATTTATTTGTTTGGCTTTTCCTTTGGTGGTTTTGTGGCAGCAAGTTTGTCTGGACGACTGCAGCAGCGTGGCATTAAAGTTACTCACTTGTGTATAGTTGCCCCAGCCGTAACGCGCTTAGAACCACCGCATGTTATCAGCAGTGATGGGCTATTGACGGTAATACAGCCGCAGGATGATGAAGTGATTGAGCCTGAGCAGGTGTATCAATGGGCAGAGAAACTCTCGCGCAGTCATCAACTGTATAAAGTGCCACACAGTGGGCATTTTTTTCATGGCAAGCTGGTTGAGCTTAAAGAGATTATTTTGCAGCAGGTTTTTGCTGCGCAGTTATAAGAAATCAAAATAATGAAAACAAGAGTATTAACAGGTATTACCACGACAGGAACACCGCATTTAGGTAACTATGCCGGTGCTATTCGCCCTGCTATTGCGGCCAGTAAAGCGGCTGATGTGGAGTCATTTTATTTTCTGGCCGACTACCACTCCCTGATTAAGTGTGATGATCCGGCGCGTATTCAGCAGTCGCGTTTAGAGGTGGCGGCAACCTGGTTAGCTGGTGGGCTGGATACACAGCGCGCTACTTTTTATAGCCAGTCCGATATACCGGAAATTCCCGAATTGACTTGGCTGCTAAGTTGCATTGCGGCAAAAGGCTTGTTGAACCGCGCGCATGCGTATAAAGCTGCTGTGGATCAGAATACCGCTGCCGGTGAAGATCCTGACGCGGGCATTACCATGGGGTTGTACAGTTATCCCGTATTAATGGCGGCCGATATTTTACTCTTCAATGCCAATCGCGTGCCGGTAGGACGTGATCAGATTCAGCACGTGGAAATGGCGCGTGATATTGGTCAGCGATTTAACCATTTGTTTGGTCAGGGGCAAGAGTTTTTTGTCATGCCAGAGGCGGTTATTGAAGAGGATGTCGCGACTTTGCCGGGCTTAGATGGGCGGAAAATGTCCAAGAGTTACGACAACACCATTCCATTGTTTTCTTCAGCGAAGGAGCTAAAGACGGCTATTGCGGGAATTGTTACCGACTCAAAATTGCCGGGTGAGGCTAAGGACGCGGATAACTCGCATTTGTTTACGCTGTATCAAGCCTTTGCCAGTCGTGAACAAAGTGCGCAGATGCGCGCGGATTTGTTGGATGGCTTGGCTTGGGGTGAGGCTAAACAACGCTTATTTGAACAGTTGAACGCTGAGCTAAGTGAGCCGCGTGAGCGTTACCACCAGCTTATTAGCAAGCCGCATGAGTTGGAGGAAATTCTGCAAGCTGGCGCAGCGAAGGCGCGTAAGATTGCCACGCCTTTTATGGCGCAGTTACGGGATGCCGTGGGTTTGCGCAGCTTTAGTCAGGTTCAGGTTGCTGAGCCGATAAGTAAAAAGAAAGCAAAGAAAACCCCTCGCATCGTCAGCTTCCGCGATGAGCAGGGTTTTCGCTTTCGCGTGCTGGATGCGCAAGGTGTGGCTGTGTTGTTATCCGTAGCCTTTGCCGATGGACGCAGTGCAGGTCAAGCGCTTAAAGCATTACAGGCAGGTGAAGCCGATCTGCTGGTGGTTGAGCAACAAGTTCAAGCGCTGCAAGCCGGAGAGTTAATCGCCCAGAGTGAGAGCTACGCCAGTGTGGCGCAAGCTGAACAGGCGCTTACCTCTGTACAGCAGGCCATGGCTGCCGACTAAATCGGTACTTGTAGGAGCGTTTTTTTAAAGCGTGATTGGTATCGGTCAGTAACAGCTAGATTTAGACTGGTTGTTACTGCATCACACAAAAACTGCGCTTCTTAACGCTTGTTGTCAGAATTTTGCTCCTTCCAAGGCGCTTGAAAATAGCGGCTGCGGTTAAAGGTTTCGAGCCATTCGGGTTGATACACCACGAGCGCGCTAATGGCTGTGCCGTTGATAAAGGCTTCAGGGAAGACCACCATGATGACCAAGGCGTAGAAGTCTTCTAGCCATGGAGGGAAGTCAAAAAGGCCGTTGCTCAGTATCACCAAAAAACCCAATGTCGCACAGACTGCAGCTGTAAGAGCGGCGGGAAAAAAGCACGAGCAAAAAATATATACAAAAAGGTTTTCAGGACGAAAACGCTCAACCCAGCGTGCTGCCAACTCAGTAATCGCAACAGGCACAATGACCAGCAGCAAACCATTAACGCCAAGGGCGAGTAGCTCAGGCTTGCCAAAGGCGACCAAAACCAGTTGAGCAAATAAGCCCGATAACACAGCCAGCGGCCAGCCAAGTAACAGGGTTACAGCCGTCATGCCAATAAAGTGTACGGAAATACCGCTGGGGAAGTCGCGTCTGAGCAGCCACAACGCGCAAAGCACAATAACCGTACCAAAAAGCAGGTGTTGGCGGCGGCTATCGCTAAACAGCTCAACCCAGGGGGTTTTCCAGATAGCGATTAATAACAGCGGGGCGTAGAGCAGCCAGCCAATCCACAGGCTGAACTCTGTTAGCAGCATGCTGGCGATCATGTGTGCCTACCTTTGGTTAGAGTGTGCAAACAGAAATGACATCTCGTCTGCTTAGCGTAGCAGAGTTGCGCCTCGGTTGCAGGTTGGTCAAGCGGGCTAGGGCGGCACTGATTTTAGCATTGATTTGTGTTCTTAAGTGTGCGACTTAGACGCACAAGCTTATAGGCAGCGCCGATCTTCGTTTCTATTTTCTTGCTCGGTGGCGCGTCTTAAGCGACCTTGGCGGTTTAAAACTAACTGCCAGTCTATTTGTTGTTTACGGCAAACAAAAAACCGCCCGTTGCTAGCGCTACTCAAACCTGAATTATGAAAAATAATACGCTGCTGGAATCCTGACCACTGCAGCTTTAGTTCAGGTTCATCGAGTGAGTTAATGTGCAGTGGTGGATTTTGATTCGCAGAGCCTGCGACAGCCTCGCGAATTAGCCAGCCTTTTGACCAGTCGCTGTGACAGTCGTTTTGGTCTAATGAACCGCATAATTCAGTTTTAATTCTATGCGTAACCGCCATTGAGCGCGCATGATGGATTGCGTTTTCAACGCTGTGCATAAGGGCTTGTGAGCGGTTTTTGCTAATAAATTCCTGCCAAGCGGGCAGGGCAATTTGAGCCATAATGGCGAGTAAGGCAATGGTTATCAGTAGTTCAGTCAGGGTAAAGCCTGTTTGTGTAGTGCGCTGCATAATGTAGCCTCCATGCTGATGTAGCGATCCTTCTTGTGTAAATATAGACCGGCATAAAAGGTTTGCTTGAAAAGCGCAGAGCAGGTTTACTATGCCAAAGAGTAAATTGTTAAAGGAGGCTGGATTATGTCCGCAACCGTTATTGTTCCCTGTGCACATTGCGACTCATTAAATCGCGTGCCACAGGAGCGTTTAGCCGATACGCCCAAATGCGGTGTGTGTAATAAAACAGTGCTGAGCGTTAAGCCAATTGACTTAACCGTGGCAAGTTTCGCCAAGCAAATTAAGGGTGATATGCCTGTATTGGTGGATGTATGGGCGGGTTGGTGTGGCCCATGTCGACAGTTTGCACCGACATTTGCGCAAGCAGCCGAGCAGTTGCAGGGTCAGTGTCGTTTTGCCAAGATTGATAGCGAGGCTGAGCAAGGCTTGGCAGGTCAGTTGAATGTACGCTCCATTCCGAGTTTGATTTTATTTAAAAACGGCAAAGAAATTGCTCGGCAAAACGGTGCTATGGCTTTACCAAAACTGCTGTTTTGGTTGAATAAGCACGGAATATAACCCTTTTTCGCCGCAGATTAGCGTAGTTAACCCGCGTATAAACAAGCTGGCGACCATAACGCATACTCGCGCTTGCCGTGCATCCTGCTATCATAGGCGCATGTTATTAAACCTTGCTGGATGATTTTATGAGCAGTGAAAAAACCAACCAATCTTGGGGTGGCCGTTTTAGCGAGCCGGTCGATGCCTTTGTAGCTCGTTTTACCGCGTCGGTCGATTTTGATAAACGTTTATACAAGCACGATATTATGGGATCCTTGGCGCATGCCAAGATGCTGACTCAGGTTGGCGTGCTGAGCGAACCTGAGCTTAAAGCGATTGAGGACGGCTTAACTGCCATCCAGCAGGAAATCGAAGCGGGCGAGTTTGACTGGCGTGTCGACCTAGAAGACGTGCACATGAATATCGAGGCGCGCCTCACTGAACGCATCGGCATTACGGGTAAAAAACTGCATACCGGGCGCAGTCGTAATGACCAAGTAGCGACCGATATTCGCCTGTGGTTGCGAGATGAAATTGATCAAATATTAGCGGAAATCACCCGCCTGCAAGAAGGCTTGTTGGGCTTGGCCGAGGCTGAAGCTGATACCGTCATGCCCGGTTTTACCCATTTGCAAACCGCCCAGCCGGTGACCTTTGGTCATCATCTGATGGCGTGGTTTGAAATGCTATCGCGTGACTATGAACGTTTAGTAGACTGCCGTAAGCGTACTAACAGCATGCCTTTAGGCAGTGCTGCTCTGGCAGGAACGACCTATCCGATTGACCGCGCTCTTACCTGCGAGCTGCTGGGTTTTGAAGCCATTTCCGGTAACTCGCTGGATGGCGTGTCGGATCGTGATTTTGCCATTGAGTTTTGTGCCGCCGCCAGCATAGCCATGATGCACATGTCGCGCTTTTCAGAAGAGTTGGTGATGTGGGCTTCAGCGCAGTTTCGTTTTATTGACTTGCCAGATCGCTTTTGCACCGGCAGCTCGATTATGCCGCAGAAGAAAAACCCTGATGTGCCTGAGTTAATTCGTGGCAAAACGGGTCG
>LFTS01000079.1 GCA_001513435.1 Gammaproteobacteria bacterium DTU040 | reverse complement strand
GCCGCCGTATTGGCAGGTATAACAGTGACGCGACAACCCTGGCTGACCAATGCACGCAACAGACTGCGACGTACGCCAAAGTCATAGACCACTACATGCTGTTTGAGCTGCGTGGTATCCACCTCTGGACAGGTATTGCTAGCCAGCTGCCAACTCGCCTGCGTCCAGGTATACGGCTGCTGTGTGCTGACACTAGCAATCAGTGCTTGCCCCTGCAGACCCGCATAGCCTTGCGCCAACTCCAAGGCGCGCGCCTCTGTCGCTTGCGCACCGCTGACAATGCAGCCGCCTAAATTACCTTTTTCACGCAGAATACGCGTCAGGCGGCGTGTATCAATGCCGGCAATCGCCACGACCTGTTGCGCCGCCAAGTAATCAGACAGGCTCTGTTCATCACGCCAACTGCTTGCCTGTAACGGCAAGTCGCGGATAATCATGCCTGCGGCCCAAACTCGCTCAGACTCCGCATCATCTGCGTTAGTACCGCTATTGCCTATATGCGGATAGGTAAAGGCAAGTAGCTGCTGTGCCGATGCCGGATCGGTCAGGCTTTCTTGGTAGCCGGTCATGGCGGTATTAAACACCACCTCCCCGACTGTCTGCCCCTCACAGCCAAGTGCTTGACCATGAAAAATGCTGCCATCAGCAAGGGCGAGTATGGCTGGCTTATTCAAACAGACCTCCGATTGATGCGTTGTTTGCGTACGTTCAGGCGAAAAAAAACGGAATGACGTGTTGACATCATTCCGTTTCTTTAAATATTTGCATGCTGAATACGCTTCTAGTGGATACACTAGCGACAAATTGTACGGGTTTTTTCAGCAAACAAAAAGCGTCAATAACGACTTTTTTAACGTTTTTATTTCAGCCCTAATACATCCTGCATATCGTACAAACCCGCTGGCTTACCCACTACCCAACGTGCTGAACGTGCCGCGCCTTTAGCAAAGGTCATGCGACTTGATGCTTTATGGGTAATTTCTATGCGCTCACCGTCGGCTGCAAATAAAACCGTATGCTCACCCACAATGTCGCCGGCACGAATTGTCGCAAAACCAATGGCTTCACGTGTACGTGCGCCGGTCTGGCCTTCACGACCGTACACCGCAACTTTGGCTAAATCGCGGCCTAAGGCATCGGCTACCACTTCACCCATGCGTAAGGCTGTACCAGACGGGGCATCCACCTTATCACGATGATGGGCTTCGATAATTTCGATATCAACGTCATTGCCCAGCACGCGTGCGGCCGTTTCACCCAATTTAAAGCACAGGTTGACACCCACACTGAAGTTCGCTGCAAACACAATAGGAATCGTATTGCATGCTGCTTCCAACTGACCACGTTCTGCCGAATTAAAGCCCGTGGTACCAATAACCATGGCTTTTTTTGCTTTACAGCAAATCTCAATATTTTTCAGGGTAACGGTAGGATGGGTAAAATCGATCAGCACATCAAAACTGTCGAGTACCTGAGTCAAGTCACCAACAATCTGAATACCGATTTTATCTAAACCCACAACCTCGCCGACATCAGCGCCAATTAAACTACTGTCAGGACGATCAACAGCTGCAGTCAGCACCATTTGTGGTGAAGCTTGCACTGTCTCGATTAGGGTTTTGCCCATCCGCCCTACGGCACCTGTAATAGCCACTCGTAGCATAGTTTTTCATCTCTTAGTTGAACTAGTGTAGGCGATAGCCTAATAGTAGTTTATTTATTAAACAACTATACCAGTTGCTTATTTATCACCGAAAAAACGCTTCATGCCATCAAACCAACCCTTGGCTTTTGGCGAGTGTGAATTGTCTTTTAACGTTTCACGCAATTCTTCCAACAACTCACGCTGACGCTTATTCAGGCTGACTGGCGTCTCTACTACCACACGACAAATCAAGTCACCTACACCGCCACCTCGTACCGGAGTAACGCCTTTGCCACGCAAGCGAAATAGCTTACCGGTCTGTGTGCCCTCAGGGATTTTAAGCTTTACACGCCCGTCCAGTGTTGGCACTTCAAGCTCTCCACCCAAAGCCGCATCAACAATACTGATGGGGACTTCGCAATGCAGATTACGTCCGTCACGCTCAAAGAAATCGTGCGCCTTAACATTGACCACCACATAGAGATCACCTGCCGGGCCACCTTGCGCGCCTGCTTCGCCTTCGCCACTTAAACGAATACGATCACCGACATCTACGCCAGCTGGAACTTTAACCGACAGCGTTTTAGTCTCTTCCACTCGACCCTGTCCGCGACAAGTCTGGCAAGGATCAGTAATAGTTTGTCCACTACCATGACAGCGCGGACAGGTTTGCTGCACAGCAAAGAAACCTTGCTGCATCCGAATTTGACCTACGCCCTGACAGGTACTACAGGTTGAAGGGCTAGTCCCTTTTTTCGCGCCGCTACCGTCACAGGTTTTACACTCTGCTAACGTGGGCACACGAATTTCTACCGTAGTACCACGTACAGCTTCTTCTAGGGAAATCTCAATGGTGTAGCGTAAATCACTGCCGCGCTGTGGTCCGCCGCGCGAACGTCCGGCACCACCACCGCCAAAGAAATCACTGAACACATCACCGAAAATATCCGAGAAGCCTGCTCCGCCAGGACCGCCACCACCCATCTGCGGGTCAATTCCGGCATGGCCAAACTGATCATAGGCTTGACGCTTTTGTGCATCAGAAAGCACTTCATAAGCCGCTGTGGCTTCTTTAAACTTATCGTCGGCGTCCTTATCATCTGGGTTGCGGTCAGGATGGTACTTCATCGCTAAACGGCGATAAGCCTTCTTAATTTCCGCTTCACTCGCCCCACGCTCAACGCCGAGCACTTCATAAAAATCACGTTTTGACATAACTCACTTTCACTCCGGTATGCTCGCCGGCTAGAAAGATCAACGCGGGAGCAAGCTCCCGCGTGATCATGGTTAGCATTAAGTGTTAACTGCTGATGACAACAAGATTACTTCTTGTCATCGTCCTTGACTTCTTCAAACTCAGCGTCAACCACATCGTCCGCGTCATCGGCCTGACCTGCTTGTGCAGCATCACCCTGAGCTTGCTCTGCTTCAGCGTACATTTTCTGCGCCACAGGAGCACTGGCTTGTGACAAGGCTTCGATTTTGGCATTAATGGCATCTTTGTCATCGCCTTTGACGGCTTCTTCCAGGTCTGCCAAGGCTGCTTCAATGGCTGTTTTTTCATCAGCCGTCATTTTGTCAGCAGCATCGGTGAGCATTTTCTTAGTACCGTGCACCAGCTGATCGCCTTGGTTGCGCGCCGTTACCAGCTCTTCGAACTTACGATCTTCCTCGGCGTTAACCTCAGCATCACGCACCATTTGCTCGATTTCTTCTTCACTCAAGCCGGAGTTGGCTTTAATAACAATAGATTGCTTCTTACCAGTCGCCTTGTCCGCTGCTGATACGTTCAAAATACCGTTAGCATCAATGTCGAAGGTCACTTCAATCTGCGGCATGCCACGCGGCGCAGGTGGAATATCTGTCAAATCAAACTTACCGAGCGACTTGTTTTGTACTGCTTGCTTACGCTCACCCTGCAGCACGTGAATGGTCACTGCGCTTTGGTTGTCGTCTGCGGTTGAGAACACCTGAGATTTCTTGGTTGGAATCGTGGTGTTTTTCTCAATCAACGCGGTCATTACGCCGCCCATGGTTTCAATACCTAGGGTTAGCGGGGTCACGTCTAGCAACAATACGTCTTTTACATCACCGGCCAGTACCGCGCCCTGAATCGCAGCACCCATGGCGACTGCTTCATCTGGGTTCACGTCTTTACGCGCTTCGGTGCCGAAAAAATCAGCAACGGTTTTCTGCACTAAAGGCATACGGGTTTGACCACCCACCAAAATTACGTCGTTGATAGCCTTAGCATCCAAGCCTGCATCCTGTAAGGCAATGCGGCAAGGCTCAAGCGTGCGCTTAACCAAGTCTTCAACTAAGGACTCTAATTTAGCGCGTGTTACTTTTACCGTCAGGTGCTTAGGACCACTGGCATCTGCAGTAATATAGGGCAGGTTCACATCAGTCTGCTGCGCCGATGACAGTTCAATTTTGGCTTTTTCAGCAGCTTCTTTTAGACGCTGCATCGCCAGCGGGTCACCTTTAAGGTCCATACCGCTTTCTTTCTTAAACTCATCAACCAAGTAGTCGATCATACGGATATCGAAATCTTCACCACCTAAGAAGGTGTCACCGTTGGTGGCCAACACTTCAAACTGATGCTCACCATCGATTTCAGCGATTTCAATCACCGACACGTCAAAGGTACCACCGCCCAGGTCATAAACAATGATGGTGCGGTCGCCTTTGGCTTTATCCATACCGTACGCCAACGCGGCAGCAGTCGGCTCGTTAATAATCCGCTTAACATCCAGCCCCGCAATACGGCCCGCATCTTTTGTGGCTTGCCGCTGGCTGTCGTTAAAATACGCCGGTACGGTTACCACGGCTTCGGTAACGGTTTCGCCAAGGTAATCCTCAGCGGTTTTTTTCATTTTCTTAAGCACTTCCGCAGAAATTTGCGGGGGCGCCATTTTCTCGCCTTTTACATCGATCCACGCATCGCCATTGTCAGCTTTAACGATAGCGTAAGGCACAATTTTAATGTCTTTCTGCACCACTTCTTCATCATAACGGCGACCGATCAGACGTTTCACCGCATACAGAGTGTTCTGTGGGTTGGTCACGGCCTGACGCTTAGCAGATTGACCCACCAAAATCTCGCCATCGTTGGTGTAGGCGATAATGGATGGGGTGGTACGGCCACCCTCGGCGTTCTCAATAATCTTTGCAACACCGTTTTCGAGGACTGAAACGCACGAGTTAGTGGTTCCTAAGTCAATACCAATTATTTTGCTCATTTTGCGACTCCGATAATGCGGCCCTTTCAGCGTTATTCTGTTCAGGCCTTAACTTAAATTCTTGTATGTTTAATGGGGCTATAGATTTTAATTTCAAGCCTGCTCGTCAATTTTCACTGGCGGCTCTGCAGGCGCTTTGCTAACCACGACCATGGCAGGACGCAGCAAGCGATCATTAATCGAATAACCACACTGGAATACCTTAAGCACGCTATCCGGCTCAGCCTGGGTGCTTTCTTGAATGCTCATGGCTTGGTGCAATTCAGGATTAAACGGCTGACCATGAGGATCGATACGCTCAACATTGTAACGTCTCAAGGTATCGAGCAGCTGCTTGAAAGTCAGCTGCATACCTTCACGCATGGGCCGTAGCGTCTCATTAGTAGCGTCCGCCAC
>LFTS01000161.1 GCA_001513435.1 Gammaproteobacteria bacterium DTU040 | reverse complement strand
GGCTTGGAGAAAGCGCGCTGGCAAAAGCTGGTGTGGAATGTGCCCTACAATGGACTGTCGGTACTGCTGGATACCACTACAGGCGCACTAATGAAACATGCCGCCAGCCGTGCGTTAATTGAAGCGATCATGCAGGAAGTGGTGCAAGCAGCCACTGCTTGTGGGCAGAATTTACCCGATACGATTGTGGCTGCCATGCTGAAAAGTACTGAGCGCATGCCGGATTATCATCCAAGTATGTATCACGACTTTGCCTTGCGGCGACCACTGGAATTAGACGCTATCTACCGTGCGCCCATTGCAGCGGCCAAAGTTGCGGGTGTGCGCATGCCAAAGACTGAAATGCTCTTGCAGTCATTAGAGTTTTTAACTCTGCCTTAAATACCCTTGTTTTTTTAACGTCTCGTAGGCGCTATTCAATGCTTGCACCTGCACGGTGCAGCCACCGCGGTCGGGGTGGTGCCGGCTGACTAGCTGACGGTAACGAGTTTGAATTTGCTGTGCACAGGGCGTGCTCGGAGCGGCAGCAAAACCTAAAGCAGTGAGCGCCTCTTGCGCGCTATCTTGCTGGGTTAAGCGCAGTTGGCTGAAATTCAACAGCTCCTCAACCGCCTCTCGGTCAGTGCTTTCCAATTGGCTGATATCTAAATAGTATTCACGCAACTTATCCTGTACACGCAAACCTTCAACGCCAGCCAACCAAGGAGCTAGGCGAATGTTAAGGGTGTGGATTTCCAAGGTAGCTAATTGCTGTGCATGCAGCTGATCTCTGAGTTGATAAAGCGCATGAAAAAGCAAAAAATGGGTTTGAAACAGACTTAAAGGCTCTTGTAGATCAGCCTTAACAAATACTTCCAGCTCCTGTTTGCGTAACTCTTGGATAAGCTGGTATTCGGTAATGCCTGCAGGGTGTTGCTCTAAAATCTGAATAAGGGTTTTAATCACGACCATGGGTGGGGTTGGTGGCTGTGTGAATATAAAAGCAGCTTTAGTGTGTTTTGTCTAATAGTCTGTCCATACAATGGTATTGAGCTGATTTTGAATTAGGTAATATATTAACCGTTGAAGTAGTATTGCTGGATTTCTTGGATGACTAAAAAGATTTTAATTTATAACTACGCTTAAGAGCGGTTTGCAGTAACTCTGCCATCTAATCATGGATTTCATAACGTGTTAAATCAAAAAGTTGATCCCTACAACGCCTTACAAGCTAAATCAGTGGCACAAAAACTAGCCTTTGCTCCTATAGTTTTTCAAACAGCCCGCTCTCTGCGAGATCTTGGCATTTTATCCGTGCTAGAAAAATCCGGTAAAAAAGGACTGTGTGCTGAACAAATTGCGCAGCAAACCGAGGTATCGGAGTATGGCGTAAAGGTTTTGCTCGACATGGCCGTTAGCGCCAATATGGTGACTTGGGATAAGCCCAATTATTACCTAGCCAATCTGGGTTATTTCATTTTGCATGATGATATGACCCGCGCCAATATGGATTTTACAGCAGATGTTTGTTACGCCGGAATGATGCATCTGACTGAAGCCATTAAAACGGGCAAGCCT
>LFTS01000262.1:472-13092 GCA_001513435.1 Gammaproteobacteria bacterium DTU040 | reverse complement strand
CCGTATTGCTGAAAAACGTGTTTTCCCTGCGGTTAATATCAACCGTTCAGGTACCCGCCGCGAAGAGTTGCTCACCACTGAAGACGAGTTACAGCGCATGTGGATTTTGCGCAAGCTACTCCACTCTATGGACGAAATTGCTGCCATCGAGTTTTTGTTGGATAAGTTGAAAGATACTAAAACCAACGATGAGTTCTTTATGGCGATGAAACGCGGCAAGTAAAACCAAGTGGGTTAGCCATGCAATACGCAGATTTAAGAGAGTTTATTCAGGTTTTGGAACAGCGAGGAGAGCTTAAGCGCGTGCAGCTGCCCGTTTCCCCAGTATTGGAAATGACCGAAATAAGCGACCGTACGCTACGCAAGGCTGGCCCTGCTTTGTTATTTGAGCAGCCCACAGGCTTTTCCATGCCTGTATTGACCAATCTTTTTGGTACGCCTGAGCGTGTTGCTTTGGCTATGGGCGCAGAAAGCCTATCCGCTTTACGCGAGATAGGTCAGCTACTGGCCAATCTGAAAGAGCCAGAGCCGCCTAAAGGCATTAAAGATGCATGGGAAAAATTACCCATGTTTCGCAAAGTGCTGTCGATGGCACCCAAAGTGCGCAAGCATGGGCCCTGTCAGGACGTGGTGATTGAGGGTGATGATGTTGACCTTAGCACTCTGCCCATTCAAACCTGTTGGCCAGGTGATGTAGCACCCCTGATTACCTGGGGGCTGACAATTACCAAAGGCCCCAATAAAACCAGGCAAAACCTCGGCATTTATCGTCAGCAGGTGCTCGGGCGTAATAAAGTGATTATGCGCTGGCTCAGTCACCGTGGCGGCGCGCTGGATTTTCGCGATTGGTGTGAAAAATTTCCCGGACAGCCTTACCCAGTTGCCGTGGCGTTGGGTGCTGATCCGGCGACCACTTTGGCGGCGGTTACTCCTATTCCGGACACCCTATCTGAATATGCTTTTGCTGGCTTATTGCGTGGCAAAAGAACCGAGCTAGTTAAAGCTATTGGCAGTGATTTACAGGTACCAGCACGCGCTGAGATGATCCTCGAAGGGCATATTTATCCGGGTGAAATGGCGGATGAAGGCCCTTATGGTGATCACACCGGCTACTACAATGAAGTAGATAGTTTTCCGGTGTTTACCGTAGAGCGCATTACCCATCGTCAAGATCCTATTTATGACAGCACCTATACGGGACGACCACCGGATGAGCCGGCGATTTTAGGGGTGGCGCTGAACGAGGTTTTTGTACCTATTTTGCAGAAACAGTACCCTGAAATAGTTGATTTTTATTTACCACCCGAAGGTTGCTCCTATCGTATGGCGGTAGTGACGATCAAGAAGCAATATCCAGGGCACGCCAAACGCGTGATGATGGGGGTGTGGAGTTTCTTGCGTCAGTTTATGTACACCAAGTTTGTCATTGTGACGGATGACGACATCAATGCACGGGATTGGAATGACGTGATTTGGGCGATTACTACGCGCATGGATCCCAGTCGAGATACGGTGATGATAGACAATACCCCGATTGATTATTTGGATTTTGCCTCACCCGTATCAGGCCTTGGCAGTAAAATGGGCTTGGATGCCACCCATAAATGGCCGGGCGAAACTCAGCGTGAATGGGGCCAGGTGATTACTCAAGACGCCAAGGTAAAGCAGCGAATTGATGATATTTGGTCTGAATTAGGCATAGATTAATCGGTATTTTCGTAACCACCTTAGCGGCTAAGGCGAGCAACTCAGTGTTGCTGCAATTTAAACATAGAGTGGAGTAAATCTGGCTGTGGAGAATAAGCCAATGCAAACCATTGCTTGTGCAGTGCAAAGTATTCAAGACCTAGGGGCTAATGTATATCAGCTTAAGCTGCTGTTACCCCAGAGCGCTAACGTTAACCATGCAGCGGGACAATACTTGATGTTGGCCGCGCAGCAAGGTGATTTTTATCCTTTCTCCATCGCGTCTGCGCCACAGCAGTTGCCAGAGTTGGAGTTGCATATTTTAGCGCGTGATAATGCAGCCGTTGACCTGATTGAACAGCTCAAAGAGCAGCCTGAAGCCAGAGTGCAGCTACCCATGGGTGATGTCTGTCTGACTGATCTGGATGAGCGCCCTTTATTATTGATTGCGGCAGGTACAGGTTTGGCACAAATGCATAGCATGCTTGAACATTGTCGCCAGCAAAACGCACAGATGCCCATCCACCTCTATTGGGGCGCGAAAACAGAAGAGGATTTTTATTCTGTACCTGCTGTAGTTCTGTGGAGAAAAATGCCGAATGTGCAGCTACATAAAATAGTAAGCCATGATGCGGACTGGAATGGTCGTAGTGGTTTGCTCTATGAGGCGGTTTGCCACGACTTGGCGGATTTAAAAAACTTTCGCGTGTTTGTCAGTGGCTCACCCAATATGGTTTATGCAACCCATGATGCGCTGGTTAAATGCGGCATGCAGGCTGAGCAAATACAGGCCGACGTATTTAGCTATGCGCCGCGTCCGTAGCATATTCTTTCTCTAGGGCGATAAGCTTGCGCTTGCGTGCAACCCCCCAGCGATAGCCTGAGATACCGCCATCGCTACGCAGTACGCGGTGGCACGCAACCGCTAAGGCGACTGGGTTTTTAGCACAGGCACCGGCAACGGCGCGCATGGCAGTAGGCTGACCGATCTGTTTGGCGATCTGGCTGTAACTGACGGTGGTGCCAATGGGGATTTTTTCGAGCACGTGCCACACACGCTGTTGAAAATCAGTGCCATGCAAGCTGAGCTTTAGTTTCAAGGGGTGATCTGGGCGGGTCAAAAAATCTGTAACCCGCTGTAGATTTTTTTGCAGCAGCGCTTTGTCTTCGATGATTTCGTCCTCACTAAAACGAGACTGTAAGTCGGTAATCAAATCGTGCTGATGATCGCCTAACAAGACAGCGCAAACCCCTTGGCTATCCTGTGCCACCAAAAGCTCTGCAAAAGGATGGCTGTAGGTGGCATAGTAGATTTTCTTACTCATGTTTTTGCCTCTAAGTGAATGAAACAGCAATAAAAAAAGCAGGAATACCCATGTTAGAAAAACCCTTACCCCCAGAAGATTATGAGTGCTGTGAGTCAGCCTGCGAACCCTGCGTATGGGATACTTACTACGAAGAGTTAAGAGAGTGGCAAAGCCAGCAAGCAGCGGCTAAAAAGCCAGAGCAAGATGACAACGACTGATTGAAAACCAACTCTAGATGTTTCGCTTGAAAATAACCATAACCCCAAGCAACAAATAGTGTTCCTTCGGCTAAATAGAGCATAAAATGCTGGGCAAAATACCACGTGCAGACAGCCAAATGCCTACCCGTGGATGATCAGTGCATGCATTTTCAGGTCTACTATTATGTCCACAGTTCTACTCATCCTCGCCTTGCTGGGCTTTATTTCCATTATTGCCGAAGACTACATTGGTATAGATAAAGCCAAAACCACCCTGTTCTTTGGCACTTTAGCGTGGATGCTGTATTTCATTGCGCCGCCAGCTGGGCTTAGCAATGAACAGTTGATGCACGCACTGAATGAAAATCTGCTCGAGATCGCCTCGCTGTGGTTATTCTTAATGGCGGCCATGACTTTTGTTGCCTATGTCTCCAGTAAAGGCGTGATTGATGCGCTGTCTTACAAGGTCTTGCCTAAAAAAATGACGCAGCGCCAGTTGATGATGGTTGTTGGCGTGTTCGCCTTTGTATTCTCATCCATGGCAGACAACATTACCGCTACGCTCATCTGTATCACGGTGCTGATGAGCCTTAAGCTCACCACAGACAAGCTCATTCGCTATGTTGTTTTAACAGTGTTTGCGGTGAACTCAGGTGGTGCGGCTTTGATCACCGGTGATGTAACGACCCTGATGATTTTCTTGGCGGGAAAAGTGCAAATCGTCGATCTGATTTTACTCAGTATCCCAGCGTTGGTAGCGGTATTGTTTTTAGCGTTTATGCTCTCGCTCAACCTTAAAGGTGAAGTAATACTCGAGAAGCAAAGGATATATATACGCACCGGTGACAAAATTATCACTGGATTATTCTTAGCCACCATTCTTGGCACTATTGCTGCCAACGTAGCATTTGGCATACCGCCTGTACTGTCCTTTTTATTCGGGCTGGCGGTGATGTTTATGGCCGTTACCCTCATCAATAAGGACGAACCGATTTTAGAATACATACGCAAAATTGAGTTTGATACGCTGCTATTTTTCTTGGGCGTATTATTACTTGTGGGCATTTTGAAAGAGCTGCACGTGCTACAGCATTTCCTGAGCCTGTATGAAAATGTACCGGTGTTAGCCGCTAACTACATTATGGGTTTGTTCTCAGCCTTGATTGATAACGTACCATTGACCGCAGCATTGCTGAAATCAGGCATCGATATGAATACCGGTGAATGGTTGACCCTTACCTATTCCGTTGGCGTGGGTGGCTCATTGCTGGCCATTGGTTCGGCGGCTGGGGTGGTATCTATGAGTAAAGTGCCCGGCTTAACCTTTGTTGCCTATCTGCGCTATTTTGTTTACTTGTTTGTTGCTTATAGCGCTGGTTTTGCTGGGGTGTATTTTATTAGTCAATTTGTTTGATGCTGAGCACTGCACGCGTCAGTGGAAAAACTCTCCCGGCGTGCAATGAAAATGCTGACTAAAAGCATGGATAAACGCAGAAACAGAATCATAACCACAGGCGATGGCTACATCGGTAACCGATTGTTGCTGCTCTAACATTGGCAGGGCGCTCAAAATACGCAGACGCTGACGCCAGAGCCTGAAGGTCAGACCGGTTTGCTGGGTAAAAATACGACTTAGGGTTTTTTCGGCCACGCCAAGTTCAGCCGCCCACTGGGCCAGTGTTTGTGCGCAATCGGGTTGGTTTTGCAAGTGTTGGGCAATCACTAAAGCGCGCTCATCTTGTGGTAGCGGCAAAATGGAATCGGTTAAGGGCGCTTGTTCAAGCTGATCGAGCAAAACCTGCACGAGACGTGCTTGGCTGCCCTGCTCAGGATAACAGCTATCGAACTGGCTAAACGCATGGATAAGTTCGCGTAGTAACGGACTTACTTGCACCACGCAGGATTGCGTCATGGCGGTGGCGAGCGCCGATTGCTCAATGTACAGACTGCGGATTTGCGTTTGCCCAGAACAGCGTACTTGGTGTTCTACCCCCGCTGGAATCCAGACGGCGCGTTGCGGTGGCGCGATATAACGCCCGTCTGCAGTCAATACATCCAATACGCCACGGCTGGCATAGGAAAACTGTATCCACGGATGACTGTGTTTATAACCCAGTGCAATGTTGGGCAAAGCTTCTGCTTGGCCGTATACAGGGCGCGGTAACTGCTTCAGTTGGTTGAGTTGTTGTTCTAAATACATGTGATGTCCGTTCGGAGCAATTAATTGGCTGCTTGGCGTTAGTCGGAATATAAAGGCTAGGGTACATTAGCGTCCAGTGTTTATTTTGAAGAGCAAAGCTATGTCTGTTTTCTATGCCCGTCTGCGAATGGTTTTTGATAATTACACCCTGATAATTATCGCGGTGATTTTGGCTGCCAGCTATCTGCCCGCACAGGGTTCTGGTGAAGTGTTTTTCAAATGGCTGACCACCGCTGCCATTGCCCTGCTGTTTTTCCTGCATGGTGCCAAGCTGTCGCGCCAAGCGATCATTGCCGGTGCCTTGCACTGGCGTTTGCACCTGCTGATATTCGGCTGTACTTTTATTATGTTCCCCCTATTAATGGTGGCGTTAACTCCAGCGTTAAAACCTTTGCTCGGCGAGCAGTTATGGGTGGGCATGCTTTATTTAGCGGCTTTACCGGGCACGGTGCAGTCGGCCATCGCCTTTACGTCAATGGCGCGTGGTAATGTGCCCGCCGCTGTGTGCGCGGCCTCGGCTTCTAGCCTAGTAGGTATTTTGGTGACGCCTATTCTGGTTAAACTGATGCTGGATGCTGATGCAGGCACCACGGGTATGCTGGATGCCGTGATCAAGATTAGCCTGCAGTTGTTATTGCCCTTTATTTTAGGGCACTACTCGCGCCGCTGGATCGCCAACTGGGTGGATAACAACCGCACCCTGATCAGGTACGTGGATCAAAGCTCAATTCTGTTAGTGGTATACACGGCCTTTAGTTCTGCGGTGGTCGGTGGGCTGTGGTACACCGTGCCGCCTAAGGCACTTATTATATTGACTGTGGTGTGTTGTGCATTGCTGGCGCTGGTGTTGATGATAACTACTTGGGCTTCACGCTTCTTGAATTTTAATAAGGAAGATGAAATTACCATTGTGTTCTGTGGCTCGAAAAAGAGCATGGCTACAGGTGTACCGATGGCGCAGGTACTGTTTGCTGGCGGTGCAGTGGGTCCTGCTATTTTACCGCTGATGGTATTCCACCAGATCCAGTTGATGGTCTGTGCGGTGATGGCACAAAACTATGCTAAACGCGCAGAGCCTGTACCCGAAGCAGCTTAAGTCATTATGCTAGCCGACCTTTCGGCGGCTAGCTAAGCGACTCTTTGGTGTAAGGCTGGTAGAATAGTGCGTTTTAGACAGCCATTTGAGTACTCTCCCATGTCTAGCCTGTATCACTCTGAATTACTGTGCCCTGCCGGCACGTTGAAAAATATGCGTTATGCTTTTGCCTATGGTGCCGATGCGGTGTATGCCGGTCAGCCTAGATATAGTCTGCGCGTGCGCAATAATGAGTTCGACCACGACAACCTTGCGCTGGGTATTAAAGAAGCGCATGCGCAAGGTAAGAAGTTTTATGTGGTGGTTAATATTGCCCCGCATAACGCCAAACTGAAAACCTTTATCAAAGACATTAAACCCGTGATCGAAATGCAGCCCGATGCGCTGATTATGTCGGATCCGGGTTTGATCATGCTGGTGCGTGAGCATTTCCCTCAGCAGTGTATTCATCTGTCGGTGCAAGCGAATGCGGTTAACTGGGCCAGTGTAAAGTTTTGGCAACAACAAGGTATTTCGCGGGTGATCCTATCGCGTGAGTTATCGCTGGAAGAGGTCGAAGAAATCCGTCAACAGGTTCCCGAAGTTGAGCTGGAAGTGTTTGTCCATGGTGCGCTGTGTATGGCGTACTCAGGCCGTTGCTTGCTGTCGGGTTATATTAATAAGCGCGATCCTAACCAAGGCACCTGCACCAATGCCTGTCGTTGGGAGTATAAAACCCACGAAGCCAAAGAAAACGAGCTGGGCGACATCGTACAAAAATACGAGCCTATCGCCAGCACTGCAGCCGTAGAGCCGATTCTAGGTGTAGGTGCGCCGACCAAAGAAGTGTTCTTGTTGGAAGATTCCAGCCGCCCCGGTGAGTTGATGTCTGCTTATGAAGATGAGCACGGCACTTACATCATGAACTCCAAAGATCTGCGTGCGGTACAGCATGTGGAGCGATTGATAAAAATGGGCGTGCACTCGCTGAAAATCGAAGGCCGGACCAAATCACATTACTATGTCGCGCGTACGGCACAGGTTTACCGCAAAGCCATTGACGATGTGTTAGCGGGCCGCCCTTTTGATATGTCATTGATGGATACGCTCGAGTCTTTGGCGCATCGCGGCTACACCGAAGGTTTTTTACGTCGTCATGTACATGATGAATATCAGAACTATGCCTATGGTAACTCCGTGTCTGATCGTCAACAGTTTGTTGGTGAACTGACCGGTGAGCGTAAGGGTGAGTTGGCTGAAGTGATTGTCAAAAACCACTTTTGCGTTGGCGACAGCCTTGAGCTTATGACACCTCAGGGAAACCTGACCTTCGAACTCAAACATATTGAAGACCGTGTCGGTAAATCCCGCGATGTGGCACCTGGTGATGGGCATGTGTTATTCATCCCGTTACCGCTTGAGCTCGACCTTGAATACGGGCTGTTGATGCGTAACCTTGCTTAACGCTGTGGGAGCCGCCCCTCTATCATTTTGAAACCTTAGCAGTAGTTGGGTTTCATCTATTACTGATTGAATACCATGAATGATGATATTTCCCACCTGATAAACGACCTCAATGATGCACAGCGCCAAGCGGTTGCTGCTCCATTAGGTCAACAACGAGTATTGGCAGGTGCAGGCTCAGGCAAAACGCGGGTTTTAGTGCATCGCATTGGCTGGTTGATTCAAGTGGAAGGAGCTTCGCCACATAGTATTTTATCCGTGACCTTTACCAATAAAGCGGCTACAGAAATGCGCACGCGTATTCAAGAGTTGTTGGGCATCAACCCTGCTGGGATGTGGGTGGGTACGTTCCATGGTTTAGCACACCGCTTGCTGCGCGCACATTGGCAAGAAGCCGGTTTAGCCGAAGGCTTTAGCATTTTAGACAGTGAAGATCAGCTGCGTCTGTTAAAAAGAGTCATGCGCGAACAGGGTATGGACGAGAAAAGCTGGCCGCCTCGCCAAGCGCAGTGGTTTATTAACGGGCGAAAAGATGAAGGCTTGCGCCCGCAACATATTCAAGCGCAGGGTGATTTGTTCTTAACCACCATGCAAAAGCTGTATACCGCTTACGAAGAAGCCTGCCAGCGTGCTGGCGCGGTGGATTTTGCTGAGCTGCTGCTGCGCTCGTTGGAGTTGTGGCGTGATAATCCAACCTTGCTGCAGCAGTATCAGCGCCGTTTTCGTCATATTCTGGTGGATGAGTTTCAAGATACCAACGCCGTGCAATATGCGTGGTTAAGGCTGTTGGCAGCGGACTGTTCCAGCCTGATGGTGGTCGGTGATGATGATCAGTCTATCTATGGTTGGCGTGGCGCGCGCATCGAAAATATTTTGCAATTTAATGATGACTTCCCTAAGGCACAAACTGTGCGACTTGAGCAAAACTACCGCTCTACAGCCAATATTCTTAATGCCGCCAATGCGTTAATCAGTAATAACCAAGGTCGTTTAGGTAAAGAATTGTGGACCGATGAAACCGGTGGCGAGCCTATTCGTGTGTATCAGGGTTATAACGAATATGACGAAGCGCGCTATATCGTTGAAGTGATTGAGCAAGCATTGCATGGCAGTGAGCTTAAACGCAGTGAAATCGCCATACTTTATCGCTCTAACGCCCAATCGCGGGTGTTGGAGGAAACGCTGTTGCGTGCGGCTATTCCCTATCGTATTTATGGTGGACATAAGTTCTTTGAGCGTTTAGAGATTAAAAACGCTTTAGGTTATCTGCGTTTGTTGCGTAATTTCCATGATAACGAGGCCATTGAGCGTGTGATTAATGTGCCTACACGCGGTATTGGCGAGAAGACAGTAGAAAACATTCGTAACTATGCGCGCACCCATGATGTATCTTTATGGCAAGCCATGCGTGAGCAAACCGAGCGTAAACTGCTCAGTGGCCGGGCGAACAACGCAGTGCAGGAATTTATCCTGCTGATTGAACAGCTAACCGAACAAGCGACAGATTTACCCTTGCATGAAGCCATGGCGCACATGATTGAACACAGCGGGCTGATGACCTATCACAAGGAAGAAAAAGGTGAGAAAGGCCAGTCACGCGTGGAAAACCTTGAAGAATTAATCAGTGCGGCGCGTGCATTTGAATTAAGCGATGAAGAACAAGAGCTTACGCCTTTGGTGGCGTTTCTTGATCATGCGGTATTGGAGTCGGGTGATACGCAGGCGGATGAGTTTGAAGACAGCGTGCAGTTAATGACATTGCACAGCGCCAAGGGGCTGGAGTTTCCTTTGGTGTTTATTGCCGGTATGGAAGAAAACTTATTTCCTCACTCCAATAGCTTGCAGGAAGCCGATGGCTTAGAGGAAGAGCGGCGTTTAGCCTATGTGGGTATCACCCGTGCTATGCGCCAGCTGTATATCACCTGTGCTGAAAGTCGGCGTTTGCATGGGCAGGAGTCCTATAACTTGCAGTCACGTTTCTTGCGTGAAATCCCTGCCGATTTATTGCAAATGGTACGTTTGCAGAACACGCCTAGCGCACCCAAGCAAAGTGCTTCGTCAGCGAGCAGCTTGTTTGTCGGCAGTGCAGTACCCGAGACAGGGTTTCAGCTGGGACAAGCGGTACGCCATGGGGTTTTTGGTGAGGGTGTGATCGTTAACTTTGAAGGCGCTGGCGCACAGGCACGCGTGCAGATTAATTTTGCCAGCGAAGGCAGTAAGTGGTTGATGTTGTCTTTTGCTAAGCTTGAGCCGATCTAGTTCTGCAGAAATAGCGCAAGCGCAGTCTAGGTGCGCTTGCGCATGATTGCTTAGTGGGAGGTTCCCTCAGCAAAATTGATTTTGTTGTAGATGTTGTACTTGCCCGAGGGCTTGTTCATCGGGATACGCTTCACTTCTTCAAGCGTATCTGCGTTATAGACAATCAAGGCGCCATCTTCGTCCCATACGCTAAGAATCAGGTGACTACCGTCTTTATTAAACTCTACGTGCGCCGCATTTTTGCCGGGCATGGGGCGTAACGTCCGCACCACTTCCAAGCTTTGTTTATCAATGACATGCACGGCTTCATTGTTAGGGCCGAAGAATACGTCGGTCCAAGCATATTTGGAGTTTGCGTGGCTGCGCATAAAGAAGCCCGGTCCTTCGGTTTTAATTTCTTTAATCAGCTGCCAATTCTGCATATCCAATACTGAAATCAAGCCTTGGCTGATATTGGGTGTAGCAAACACTTGCTGCTCGCCCCGCTGCCAGTAAATACCTGAACCTAAGTGCGGCATGCCCGGCAGTGGAATCTCGCTGATGGTTTTACCCAGCTCCATATCAATCACCTGCCCGCCCTTGGCTTTACGCGAAGTAGCTAATAAATAACGATAATCGGGAGTGAAAGAGAAGTCGTCCAAATAGTCATTGGCCAGAATACGGCGCGGCTCAAAGTTGGGGTTGTTCAGGTAAGGGAACTCCCATACCTCTTGAGTATCTTTTAACGCCACCACAAAGCTGTCTCTGGGTGGAGCGGTGTATACCGCACTGACGCGTGAGGGCTTACCGTCATTGCCGACGACCGGAATCTCTTTAACGAAGCTCAAGTCTTCAGCGTCTAAGACCACTAAACTGCCGGGCAAGTAGTTACCGACCATCACCCATTTGCCATCATTACTGACTGCTAGATTGCGGGTGTTCAGTGCCACACGGGTTTCACCAATCATAGTGAGGTTATGGATATCATATTTGCTGACCCAGCCATCGCGCGAGGCAAAGTAAACAAAGCGCCCGTCTGGGGAAAACTTAGGTCCGCCATGCAGGGCAAAATGGCTTTGGAAGCGAGCGATGGGCTCAAACTTGTCGCCATCTAAAATAGTTACATGATGCGTGCCTGCCTCGACCACGACAAACAGATTCAGCGGATCAGAGTTATGCTGCGGTTGTGTGGGCAAGTCTTGTTGGTTCACGAAGAGTTTATGGCTGTTTTTGGTATCTGCTACCGACCAGTTGGGTGGGTTATCAGCGGGGGTGTATAGGTAATCAACCAGTGTGCTGATTTGCTCGCTGCTGAGTACGTCTTTGTAGCCAATCATTTGGCTAGCGGGTCGGCCATTGGCAATCACGTTAATGGCTTCGGCTTTTTTGATCCGTCCCAGACTTTCCGGTAATAATGCTGGGCCTGTGCCGCCAATGCGTTGTTCGCTATGGCATACACTGCATAATTCGAGATAGGTGTTTTCAGCGGCTTTATCTACGGCCCATGTGTGGCTGGAGGCCAGCAATAGCAAAGCACCCGCTAAGGGTTTGAGAGGCTTGATTAGATTCATGTGGTGCTCCTTAGCGAATGTTTTTATTCCAGTGCTTATAGTTGTTTTGGCGTTACGGCGTAGTACTTAGCATTAGTTTACCGGCATCGCTTGGATTAGCTCTGGCTGAGGCAAACCAATTTCAGCATCGGTTAAATAACAGCCAGGATCTTCTGCCCACATATCGCCACCAGCCCAAGCTCGGGTCCGGGTGTTGCCATTACAGATAGACAACCACTGGCACTCACCGCAACGACCTTTAATCGGGCGCGGGTGCTGGCGTAGTTCAACCAATAAAGGATCAGGCTTATTCAACCAGATATCGGCAAAGCGTTGTTCGCGTACATTGCCCACGGTCTCTTGCCACCAGTAGGTGTCAGGGTGCACTAAGCCAAGGTTGTCGATATTGGCAATACCAGCGCCGGACGCATTACCGCCCCAAGCGCGCAGCATGCGCTCCATTTGTTCGCGGTGCTCTGGCATGTTGGCCGTGATCCACTGCAGCAGCAGCACGCCATCGGCATCGTTATTGCCGCTAACAAAATCGGTGTCAATGCCGTTTTGCACGTCTTCCCAAGCGCGCTCAAAAATTTGCGTCATGGCTTGGCGGGTCATATTGCGGTGGGCATCTACCCCGTGATTGCGCTTACCGCGCCCGCTGTAATTTAAGTGCGAGAGGTAGTATTTCTGCACATCGTATTCGCGCATTAGGTCGAGCAAGTCGGGCAGCTGCGGGAAGTTAAACTGGGTTAGCGTGGTACGCAGACCCACACGCAGATCTTTTTCACGGCACAGTTTCACGCCATGCATGGCGGCGGCAAAACCACCTTTCATGCGACGAAACTCATCATGAATCTCGGGCAAACCATCAATGCTGATACCGACATAGTCAAAGTCTGC
>LFTS01000262.1:0-415 GCA_001513435.1 Gammaproteobacteria bacterium DTU040 | reverse complement strand
CGTGCGCGTTCAGCCAGCTGGAAGATATCGGGGCGCATTAAAGGCTCGCCGCCACTTAAAACCAATACCTTAACGCCCGCCTCGTGCAACTGGTCAATCACATCCAGCGCTTCAGCAGTATCCAGCTCACCTTTAAAATCGATATCGGCGGAGGTGGAGTAACAGTGCTTACAGGTCAGGTTGCAGCGGCGTAGCGTGTTCCAAATAACTACAGGAGGACGAGTGCTGCCGGGTTTGGCTGCCCGTGGTTCGGGGGCTTGTCCTGCAATGGCACGTAGATAGGTACTGATGCGCATCATGGCGGCTACTCCTTGGGCTTACTATGAATCCGCAGCCCAGTTTTCTTAAGAATTTTACTACTAACCAGCATCGTATCAGCGCGGCAATGCTTGCCTAAATGATCGCGAATAAGTTT
>LFTS01000070.1 GCA_001513435.1 Gammaproteobacteria bacterium DTU040 | reverse complement strand
ATATGTACAGGATTAATCAGCGGGCTATTGAGGTTTTCTGCCTAAGGAAAATGCTGTTGTGGGAGCGCAACTTTTGCGCGATTGAGTTTAAACTCAAAGGGCTGGTAATGGTTGCAGCGTTGTATCACATAAAAATAATTTAGGTTTAATGCTCACAATGAAAAAAATACAGTTTAACCTGACCGACCAAATTGATCTGAACGAGAACAAGTATCAACGTGCTACGGCACTGCTGGCTGTATTCCAGTCGGCACGTTTGATCATGCCTAAGCGCACTGTTCAGCAAAATATGCATGCAGCGGCTTACCAGACTTTGTATCAGTCAATTTTTGTGCGTGATTATAAAAATGTGCTGGATGTGTACGGTGGTGATTTAAAGAATCTACTGCAGGGTGGCGAAGCTTTTTATATATCGAGTTCTTTTCAGCAGCATGATAAACAGAAAATTGTGGAGTTTATTGGTGCCAGAGAAACGCTGGAAGAGTTCAAGCAGATTAAGGTTCAGGCGATGCTGATCTTGCGGCTGCAGAAAAGAATGTTTGCTCGACGCCAAGCTGTTGAGCGCATGATGGAAATTATGGGCAGTATGCATGAGCAGCAAGCAAGCGGCGCTATCGACAGCACAACCATGCAGCAAATGCTGGCGCAGCAACTACAGGACTTGTTTGCCAAGCATCAGGGTTTTATTAGCAAGCGTTTATTAACCAATCAAAGTGTTTTGCAAGAAAACCCTAGGCTGGCAATACAGGTGTATTGCGCACTATTTGCTGGCGTGCGCGCGGCCTATATTTGGCGACAGTTAGGCGGTGGCGTGCTCAAGGATTTCTTTTGGCGCGCCGCTGTTAATCCCATGCGGCTGTATGCGGAGATGCACAGGTAAAGGCTCGCATCGTGCAGAAGTTAGGTTCCAGCAGATTTGTGCAGGCACGGTCTTGTGGGAGCGCAACTCTTGCGCGATTGTAATTTTCAGGCGGTTTCTGAGTCGGTTTTTGGCCCGCATCGCGCATAAGATGTGCTCCCACAGTGTGCGTTTTACGCGACTGGTTTTTCCCTAAACGCTCAAGCTGGTTTATAGTCCGCTATCACCCAAGAACTAGGCCTGTACAAGAGTAAAGTTAGGATGCAGCACAGATTCGGCACTATTGAATATCAACTAAAGCGCAGAGCGGTTAAGCACATGCGTATTCAAGTATTGCCGCCTAACGGGGCTGTGCAGGTGATAGTGCCGCACCATGCCAGTGATTCCGAGATTGCGCATATGCTTGAAGTGCGTACTGACTGGATCAAAAAACACCAACAGAATTTCTTACGTCGCCCACAACCAATCGAGCTGCAATGGGTCAGCGGCGAGCAGCATTATTTGTGGGGTAACCCTTATCAACTCGAGCTGATAGAACAGCAGGGTAAGCATCAAGTGCTATTGAAGCAGGGCAACCGCCTGCAATTACGGGTCCGCCCCGACACAGATACGGCTAACAAAGCTAAGGTGATGCAGGCCTTTTATCGGCTGCAACTTGAGCAAGCAGTCCCGGCGCTGCTAGAAAAATGGCAGCCGTGCATGGGCGTGGCGGTTAATGAATGGCGCAGTAAGCAAATGAAAACCCGCTGGGGCACCTGTAACATTAACGCCAAGCGTATTTGGTTGAATGTTGAATTGGTCAAAAAACCCTATCCTTGTTTGGAATACGTGGTGGTGCACGAGTTGGCGCACCTGCTTGAACCTAGTCATAACCATCGCTTTGTTGGTTTTATGGATAAGTTTCTTCCAGACTGGCGTGAGCGCCGTAAATTGCTGAATCAGCGTTCAAGCATCACTTAATTCCTATGTTGCACACGCCAACAGTATTGCGAGTGCACCGCCAACCTGCCTAGTTGAACAGCAAAAGCTCTATACACTCATTCTTACGCACAGCACCAACAACCGAGGTTATGCATGAAAGAAAACACCAAAGGCGTTTTATTTGGCCTGGGTGCATACTGCATGTGGGGTGGATTTCCGCTATTTTTTGCCTTATTTGAGACCGTTCCAGCTTTTGAAGTGCTGGTGCATCGCATTATCTGGTCCTGTGTGTTTCTTGCTGTCGTCATTACGCTGCTGAATCGCTGGAATAGCGTGCGCGCAGCTTTTCATACGCCTAAGCAATTGGTTCGGGTGTTTGGTTGTGCGGTGCTGATTGCCTTGAACTGGGGCGTGTATATTTATGCGGTGGAGACGCGGCAAGTACTGCAGGCCAGCCTAGGTTATTTCCTCACACCTCTAGTCAATGTTGCTTTGGGGATGCTGTTTCTTAAGGAACGCTTGGGTCGCTGGCAGGGCGTGGCTGTGCTGTTGGCAGCTTTGGGTATTCTGATGCAGCTGCTTTTACTGGGTACATTGCCGATACTGACCTTGGTGTTGGCCGGCTCGTTTGGCACTTATGGTTTGCTGCGTAAACAGGTGCCGCTGGATGGCTTGACGGGTTTGTTTGTTGAAACCCTGTTGTTGTTGCCGCTGGGGTTATTCGCTTTTGCTTGGTTAAGTCAGCAGGGGCAGTCAATTTTTGCACTGGATAGCTACCTAACTGCTTTGTTGATGGCCAGCGGTGTACTTACTGCCATACCACTGTTGCTGTTTGCAGGAGCAGCACGTCGATTACGGCTAGCAACGGTAGGTTTTCTAATGTACATCAATCCAACACTGCAGTTTTTAATTGCTTTGCTGATCTTTAACGAGCCTTTGAGCCCTATCCAGTTAGCTAGCTTTGTGGTTATTTGGCTGGCGCTAAGCTTGTACAGTTGGTCATCATGGCATTACCGGCAACGTGAGTCGGCAGCGCAGGTCGTGTAGTTGATGTTTGAAAGTCCGCCTGCTGGGCTGAGCTGCCTAGGTAAGGCGTTTCTGTTACCATTGCGCGCAAATTATTATTCTTACTGTCATGGAGTGTTCAATGTCTGAGTTCCCACCTTGCCCAGCCTGTGCTGAAGAAATTACCTATCCTGATATGCACAACTATGTGTGTGCTACCTGTGGTCATGAATGGCCCATGCAGGAAGATACCGAAGCTGAGGATAAGCCCAAGTTTCGTGATGCCCACGGTACGCCTTTAGAAGATGGCGATACGGTTACATTGATTAAAGATTTGAAGGTCAAAGGCAGTTCGATGGTGGTCAAAATGGGTACGCGTATCACCAATATCAAGTTGGTTGAAGGTGATCATGATGTGGATTGCCGTGTGGATGGGCAGAAGCTGATGCTCAAGTCCTGTTTTATGAAAAAAGCGTAAGCACCTGTTGGAGCGCGGCTGCAGGATGAGGTGGATTATAAAGCTGGTTTAGGTGTTGCCAGAAAGTCCAATCGCGCAAAAGTTGCGCTTCTACAAGAGCTAAGTCCGCTCCAACAAGGGCTCTGTAAGAGCCCTGCTTTATTGAGTAACGGCCTCAGCAACTTTTAGGCGGGGTGCGCGCCTGCGCTGTAGCCAATAGATGAGCATAAATAACGCCAGTCCCGGTAGCCACATCACTTCTTTAGGGACTCTTTCGCTGGGGATGCGTGCACTCACGATTTCTTGGTCAAACTCAAGACCGATTTTAGCGGCAGGGCTAGCAAAGGCGACGTTATCAATAATCAGCTTATCACCCTCATAGATGACCTCTAAGCCCATTTCAGCTAAGCGTTGCTCGCCATCGCCCTCATTAGGAACGGGGAGCAGTACAACAAAGCTTTTCTCATTACCAATGTAGTCTTCGCCCTTAATACGCAAGCGTAGCTGGGTGCCGGGTGTAAGCGTGCCGATGCTTTCAACAAAGGTCTGGCGATTCAAATCCTGATAGGGGTCATCCACCATATCCAACCAAAAACCCGGTCTGAATAGCGTAAAGGCAACGACTAGCAGCAAAATACTTTCGTACCAACGGCTGCGCGTCACGAGCCAGCCTTGAGTACCGGCAGCAAAAATCAGCATCGCACCGGTCGCTACGATGAAAATAATGATGCCGTGTAGCCAGTCGACATTAATCAGCAGTAAATCCGTGTTAAAGATAAACAGAAACGGCAACGCGGCTGTGCGCAGGCTGTAGTAAAAAGCCTGCACCCCGGTTTTTATCGGACTGCCTTTGGAAACCGCCGCAGCGGCAAAGGAGGCCAAACCCACCGGCGGGGTCACGTCGGCCATGATGCCAAAGTAAAATACAAACAGATGCACAGCGATTAAAGGCACAATTAAACCGCTTTGTTGCCCTAACGCCACAATGACCGGCGCAAGCAAGCTGGACACCACAATATAGTTAGCAGTGGTTGGCAGCCCCATACCCAAAATCAGACTAAACACAGCAGTGAGCATCAGCATTAGCAGTAGATTACCCATCGACAAAAACTCGACCAAGTCAGCCAGCACCAGACCCACACCGGTTTGCGATACCGCACCGACAATAACGCCCGCAGTGGCGGTGGCAATGCCTATGCCGATCATATTGCGCGCACCGGTAATCAAACCTTCACGCAGATCCACAGCACCATCGCGGGTGGCGTTTTTTACTTCGCTAAGGTTGCCACGCATCCAACACAGAATAGGACGTTGGGTGAGCAGAATACCAATCAGCATCACACTGCCCCAGAAGGCGGATAAACCGGGAGATAGGCGCTCAACCATTAGGCACCAAACCAGTACCACGACCGGTAAAATAAAGTGCAAGCCAGATAGCAGCACTGTGCGGGTATCAGGCAAGGTTTCAATGGGCTTGTCTGGATCTTCAATTGGCAGCGGCTGGCGACTGGCGGCAACTTTTAATAAGCCCAGATAACACACCGTAAGCATGAGGCAAATAACTAAAAGAGCATAGTCGCCCAGCATAGGCTTGAGCCAGCCTAAACCATAATAAACGGCTAGGGATACACCAGAAATTAACATAGCGCCAAAAGCAAAACCCGTTAGACGTTTGAGCCAAGGTTTATGCTCAACCGCGCCAATGGGCTGCATACCCAGCTTTAAAGCTTCCAAATGTACGATATATAGCAGCGCGATATAGGAAATGGCTGCGGGTAAAATAGCGTGTTTGATAATCTCAACATAAGAAATGCCGACATATTCGACCATTAAAAAAGCGGCTGCGCCCATTACCGGCGGCATGATCTGCCCGTTAACCGAAGAAGCCACCTCAACCGCACCTGCTTTTTCCGAAGAAAAACCCACTTTTTTCATCATCGGAATGGTAAAGGTACCGGTGGTGACAACGTTGGCAATGGATGAGCCTGAGATCATGCCGGTTAGCGCTGAGGCTACCACGGCGGCCTTGGCTGGTCCGCCGCGCATATGTCCCAACAAGCTGAAGGCGAGCTGAATAAAGTAGTTGCCTGCACCCGCGCGCTCTAATAGTGCGCCAAACAGAACAAACAAAAACACAAAACTGGTAGATACGCCCAGCGCGATACCGAACACGCCTTCGGTGGTAATCCACTGATGATTGGCAAGGGCTTTTAAGCTAACACCGCGGTGGGCAAGCATGTCTGGCATATAGGGGCCAGCCACGCTGTAAATAAGAAAGAGCAGCGCAATAATAGCTAAGGGCGGACCTAAGGTGCGCCGAGTTGCTTCAAGCAGTAAAGGGATACCCAAGCAAGCAACCGCAAAGTCGGCTGTGGTTAAAGTGCCGGGACGTAAAGCAAGGTGTTGATAAAAAACAAATAAATAGGCCGCACTTT
>LFTS01000182.1:3219-16799 GCA_001513435.1 Gammaproteobacteria bacterium DTU040 | reverse complement strand
TATTGAGATTGGCGGTATCGCACCCTTAATGAAGCGCTTGCTGGACAAAGGGTTGTTGCATGGCGACTGCTTAACCGTCAACGGTAAAACACTGGCTGAAAATCTTGCGGGTGTAGAAGACTATCCTGCGGGACAGAAAATCATCATGCCATTTGATAAACCGTTAAAAGCGGACAGTCACTTACGCATTCTGCGCGGCAGCCTTGCCCCCACCGGAGCGGTAGCCAAGATCAGTGGACAAGAAGGAATGAGATTTACCGGTAAAGCGCGGGTGTTTAATTCAGAAGAGGAGTCCATGGCCGCTATCTTATCAGGTGCAGTGGTTGCCGGTGATGTGGTGGTGATTCGTTACGAAGGTCCTAAGGGCGGCCCGGGTATGCGTGAAATGCTTTCGCCCACCTCAGCCATTATGGGACGCGGCCTAGGTAATGAAGTAGCGTTAATTACCGACGGTCGTTTTTCGGGTGGCAGTCATGGTTTTGTTGTTGGGCACATCACGCCCGAAGCTATGGTAGGTGGACCGATCGCTGTTATTGAAGACGGAGACACTATTGTGATTGACGCTGAAAAGGATGAAATTAATTTACTTGTCTCGGCAGAAGAAATGCAGCAACGCTTGAGCGCATGGCAAGCCCCAGAACCCAACGTCAAGCGCGGTGTGTTAGCTAAATACGCCAAAACGGTTGGCTCTGCCTCTGAGGGTGCGGTGACGGATGCGTTTTAATATAACGTCCTTAAACGATGCTATTGCAGCGAATTTACAACCTGAGTGTACTTATTATTAATAATCCAGCCAAAACTGATACAAACGGGATCAGCTGTGCCAATTGCCGAGCGTGCTGCTGCCGTTTAGAAGTGATGCTCATTAGCGATACGGGTGTTCCTGATGAGCATGTTGCGGTCGATGAATGGGGAGGCGAAACCATGCTGCGTTTAGACGATGGCTGGTGTTCTGCGCTGGACCGCGATACTTATAGCTGCACTATTTACGAGAACCGACCCTGGATATGTCGAGAGTTTGAAATGGGTTCCCATGAGTGCCTTGAGGAGCGAGAGATCTTGAAGATAGTCCCTTAGCGCTCAGGTAGACACTGCTGCGTTTAGGTGTCTTGCTGGGCAGCGTGACGCATCATCACCCAGCTGGGAATGTCTAGGGTGGTCAGTGTGGCTAGAGTAGAAAAGCCGAATTTTGCATAGAGTTCAACGTTGCTTTGTTTGTCTGTTTCTAGGTAGAGGTTGTCCTCCTGGCCTTGGCTGCAGGCAAACTCAATCAGTTGTGTGCCGATGCCCTGTCCTTGCCATGCGGGCGCTACCGACAGTGGACCAAGGTGCCAGTGGGGTGTGGTTGGGTCGATGCGAGCCCAGGTACTTAGCCACGCAACCAGCCGCGCCGTACCGGCAGGGCTATTTGAGGTCAGTAGAGTTGGCAGCAAGCGCAGCAAGTCGAGCATTGAGGGCTGGCAGTGCCCCGGAGGTAACATGCCCAGTACACCAATCAAACACTCATCGTTAAAAATCCCATACAAATACCCTTTGCGGTACAGGTAGTTGAGCATTCCCGGAAAAAAGCGCTGCAGCCGCTGCTGGCGTAATGTGGCAACAGTACCAAACACTCTAATGTGAATAGGATTATCGCGCATGGCCTCAGCACAAAGCTTTGCCGCCGCGGGTAGGTCGCTTTTACGCAGTGGCTGAATGTCGTACGGCTGAGTAGTCATAGCAGTGCTCCTTACGATGAGTGTACAGCTTAGTCATTGGTCTGCAATAAGCACTTAGGCAGGGGGTGATTGGGTTTGAGTGCGACTTGGCTGATCGGTTATGTGTAAACTTAAGTTGAGCTTGGTACGATTTAGGAGCTAGATATGGCAGGCGGTTGGACACGTGATGGTGCAGTGCAGGATCAAATCGACGCCAGTATTGAAGATGCAGTGCAGCAAGCAAGAAGTAATTTACAATCTGGAGAAAGCGCTCAGGTTTGTGAGGATTGTGATGCCAGCATTCCAGAAGCAAGACGCGCCGCAGTTCCGGGCGTGCGGCTGTGCATAACCTGTCAATCAGCCGCTGAGCAGGACGAGGTTGCCGTGGGCGGTATTAATCGTCGAGGCAGTAAAGACAGTCAATTACGCTGAACGCGCTTAACCGTGCAGATTTTTAACCCATGGGGTCACGATGCAAACAGTATCTATTTTGGTGGATGTGCAAAACGTCTACTACACAACTCGGCAAGCCTTTGGTCGCAACTTTGATTACAACAAATTTTGGGCCCATGCGACCCATAACAGAAAGGTGGTAAAAGCCGTTGCTTATGCGATTGAGCGTGGAGACGAAAAACAAAAGCAATTTCAAAATATTCTCAAAGCTATCGGTTTTGAAGTAAAGCTAAAGCCCTATATACAGCGCGCCGATGGCTCTGCAAAGGGTGACTGGGATGTGGGCCTGGCGCTGGATGCCATGGAGTTTGCCGAGCTAAGTGATACGGTTGTTTTAGTATCAGGTGATGGTGATTTTGATTTGCTGGTCGAGAGAATAAGACGCAAAAAAGACACGGCGGTAGAGGTCTATGGCGTTAAAAAGCTAACCGCGGATTCATTAATCCAGGCGGCAAGCAAATTTATTCCCATAGACTCAAGCTTGTTGCTTAATTGAATGGATTTGGCTACGTAAATCGGCGCGCATACAATCAAGTTGATGTTAAGCTAGGCTCTGAAAGTGATGCTGTGCAATATGTCAGCGCTCTGTTTGAATGTATCAGTGAATAAGGTCGAGAGAATGAACGAAGAGCCCATAATCTATGATAGGTTTTCGTGTAATAAATGCGCAGATAAAGGCAGCTTGGATTTTGATTTCACCATGGCATTTCAACCCATTATAAACTGCTTAAACATTTTTTCAGATCTCAATATCCGCCCCTTGGCTGAAGGTGTCGAAACCCAAGGCGAGATGCGCTGGCTACGCGACGCTGGCATTGAGCTAATGCAGGGCTACCTGTTTGCCAGCCCGGGCTTTGAATGCTTACCAGCGGTTGATTTTAGCCAAATAAATTAAGTTGATACTGTGACCGTTATGGCTGCAGTATTTATAAAATAAGGACGTGTACGCGATACCTATGAAAGCTCTTCTAAATCAAAAAAGCGTTAAAAACGAGCAGGCATTAAGAGCCATCGCCCATATGCCAACCAGCAGCTTGGCTGTTTTAATGGATAAGGACTTTGCGCAGAGTTTAACGGATGACGACTTTATGCGTATTGCTGTGTTGCTGGCGCAAAAGAGCTATGACGAAGGCGGCTGCCCAATTGGTGCGGTAATAGTAGATAACACGACCAAGCAAATCCTTGGCAAGGGTCATAACACGTTGGTGCAAGATAACCATCCGTACAGCCATGGTGAAACATCGGCAATCAAGGATGCAGGGCGAATTGATTTTAGTGACACCACGCTTTATACCAGTCTGAGTCCCTGCGAGGTTTGCGCAACGTTGTTGTCTTTACGTGGCTTTAACCGCGTGGTCGTTGGTGACGTTACCAATGCTTCGGGCACTGAAGTATTCTTGCAGGAGCGTGGTATTCAGCTTGATATCCTCGAAGATGAGCAAGGAATAGCCTTGTACGCACGCTTTTGCTCGCAAAAGCCAGAACTAGAATTGGAAGATTGGCAGGGAGTCAGTGCTTGCCGCTCTATTGCTAACGCTAGGCCTTTAACGTAAGTATTGTGCGGCAGCCGGACCAATCCAGGGCAAAATTATCTCAATGTAATGCCTTATAAGTGCAGATCGGTTAATCTGGCTACTCTATAAAATTGTAGATTCGTTTTAGGAGAACTATCATGTTACCAGCCAATATGCCTGTTGATGAATTTACCACCCCTGACCCCATTACTGTCACCGAAGACATGAACATAGAAGAGCTGAATACATTGATGAGTGAGCATGCAATTCGTCACTTACCCGTTTTGCGCGATGGTGTGGCAGTGGGCGTGATCAGCGATCGTGATGTACGTCTGTGTGCCGGCTTGTCGTTGGCGGAAAGATTTCAAGTAAGTGCAGGCGATATAATGTCACCTGAACCTTTAACCGTGAGTTCCACCACTGCGCTGGATGAGGTGGCGTTTCTTATGTCTGAGAACAAAATAGGCAGTGTGATTGTTCTGGAAGATGGTCAGTTTCTGGGTATCTTTACCGCTACCGATGCCTTAAATGCATTGATTGAAATAATTCGCAGTATGCCGCAGAGCTGTTCAGGCAGTTAAACAGGTTAGTAGTGTGGGAAAATAGCTTGCACGTAGTGAGTTGAAGAATACATTTTTTACTGTTGGCTAACCCAAGGCTATTTGATTTAAATCTGGTTTTACCATAATAAAAAAAGTAAAATACTTTGAAAGTATACAAAGCTGCACGATAGCTATTGCTTTGTTTAAATTTTTCGAAGCTAAACTTGTATGCAATGGATGCGTCAGTAGATAGGCTTTTCATGCTGGGGTTTTAGCTCCTTGAAAAACATTATCCTGCAGTATCGCTATTGGCCTATTCCTATTTTGTTTTGGGCTGCTCTGGTGTTGGGGTCTTTTGTGTGGAACCGCGCACAGCTGGAGCACAAGGTGTTTGAGTTAGCGAATGACCGCGCCTACTTTGTGTTTAAGATGGTTGAATCCGTGCGCTTATGGAATACACAGCACGGTGGGGTCTATGCCCCTGTTGATGAAGCCACGCCACCTAATCCCTATCTAACAATACCCGAGCGCGATATCTCTACCCCTTCAGGTAAAGCGCTCACCCTGATCAACCCAGCCTATATGACACGCCAACTTACCGGTGTGGTAGAAGCGCTGAGTGGGTTGCGTTTGAATTTAACCAGTTTGCAACCGCTTAATCCCAATAATCAACCAGATGTTTGGGAGCGCGTGCAACTGGAAAAGTTTGAGCAAAAAGCGCAAGACATAAGCGAAATTATAGGTCAAGGACGTGATGCTTCCTTTCGCTTTATCGCACCTCTGCGTGTTGAAAAGCTGTGTTTAAAATGCCATGAACATCAAGGCTATAAGCTTGGTGATATTCGTGGCGGGCTGAGTGTCTCTTTTCCGGTTGAACCGTTGTTCTTGGCAGAAGCGGAGCAACTGCGCAGTATTGGTCTGACGCATGTGCTTGTTTGGTTAATACTGTCCATGCTGACGCTGGTTACCCTGTCACGTTATCGTCATCAACTGCTGACGCTAGAAGCGGCTAAAACACAGACCGAGAAACTGGTGGAGCAGCGTACCGCTGAGTTACGTACACAAGTGAGTGAGCGCACGCAAGCAGAAGCTCAGTTGCGCTTGTTTATAGAGTCTGCCGGTGAAGGGATTATCGGTATGAATGGGCAAGGCTTGTGCACTCTGGTTAACCCTGAAGCCATGCGCATGCTGGGTATGCACAAGGCTGAAGAATTATTGGGTAAATCAGTGCACGACGTGATTCACCACAGCATGGCGGATGGCCAAATGCACGAATTCGATGATTGCCCGCTGTATGATACGTTGCGCTCAGGGCGCATCATCCATGACGATACAGATATTTTTTGGCGCATGGATGGCAGTAGTTTTCCGGTGGAATACCGCTCGCGCCCTTTGTTTGTGCAAGGGCATGTATTGGGTGCGGTATTAAGCTTCAGTGATATAACAGAGCGCAAGCAAGCCGAGGCGCAGCTGCTTAAATTATCGAGTGCAGTAGAGCATATTCCAGCAGCGGCCATTATTACTGATATTGATGGTGTTATTGAGTATGTAAACCCAAGTTTCGAGGCTATGAGCGGTTATCAGACAGAAGAGGTCATTGGCAAAAATCCGCGTATTTGGCAGTCAGGACATACTACGACAGAAACTTACCAGCAAATGTGGTCAACCTTAAAGGGGGGCGATGTGTGGCAGGGTGAGGTGTTGAATAAAACTAAAGACGGTCAACTGTTCTGGGAAATGGCACGTATATCACCGATTAAAAATGAAGATGGGGTTATTACTCATTTTGTTGCGATAAAAGAAGATATCACTGAGCGAAAGCGGCATGAGCAACAAATATGGCATCAGGCCCATCATGACAGCCTGACGCATTTACCTAATCGTGAGTTGTTTGTTCATGAGTTAAAAAAGGCCATTGCAACCGCCGCGCAGGAAAATACCTTGCTGGCTTTGCTTTATATCGACTTGGATGGCTTTAAGGCGGTCAATGATGAGTACGGTCATGCTACGGGCGATGAGTTACTGGTGAAAGCGGCCAAGAGGTTGTCAGCCTGTGTGCGCGATACGGACAATGTTGCGCGTCTTGGTGGAGATGAGTTTACTGTGACGCTGGCAGGCATTTTAGAGCGTTCTGCGGCGCAGCATGTGGCCAAGAAAATTGTTCATTCATTGGCGCAGCCATTTCAACTAGAGCATGTCAGCGTGAGTATCTCAGCTTCGGTTGGTGTGGCGCTGTTTCCAAGTGATGCGCAAACCCCCGATGAGCTTATTGACTGTGCGGACAGTGCAATGTATCAGGCTAAACAGGCAGGCCGTAATAATTTTTGCTGCTATAAAGCGAATTAATCTGTGCAGATAGCCTTGTGGGAGCATCGTTCTTGTAGGGGCACTGTTCTTGTGGGGGCGCAGCTTCTGCGCGATGCGAGCGATAAAACCAACGCAAATGCTGCCGGAAAACCCACCTGCTTTTGGCGATGGGGACGAGCAGTAAGCTTCAGCGCTGCAGGTTAATCCCAATCGCGCAAAAGTTGCGCTCCCACCAAAACTGTTACGCGTGTTGCTACACCTGCCAACACCGTGCCGTCTAACACACAGCTGTCGCAGGTATGACCTGTTCCTACCGAGGGTTGCGTTCCAAAGCATTGCTCCAACAGTCGCTTTAACAATATGCCCCGGCCGTCATATGCCTGTATGATCGACTGCGCGATAATTTTTTATAATCCTTCCTACGTTTTTATTATTGAGTGTTTTGTTACTTATGTCTTTACCTGCCCATCATTTAGAATTATTAAGTCCTGCACGCGATGTGGAAATCGCGCAACAAGCTATTTTGCATGGTGCTGATGCGGTGTATATCGGTGGGCCAGGCTTTGGTGCACGTCATAATGCTAGTAACTCGGTGGTTGATATTGCAAGATTAACGGAGTTTGCTCACCGCTATCACGCCAAGGTATTTGTCACGCTGAATACCATTTTGCATGACGATGAGCTTGAGCCAGCGCAGCAGCAGATTATCCAGCTGTACGATGCAGGCGTCGATGCATTAATCGTGCAGGACATGGGCGTGTTACAGCTAGACATTCCGCCGATTGAGCTACACGCCAGTACCCAGTGTGATATCCGCACATTAGAAAAGGCACAGTTTTTATCGCAAGTGGGGTTTTCACAATTAGTGCTGGCGCGAGAGTTGAACTTGCAAGAAATTCAAACCATTAGCCAGTCAGTAGACGCAAGCATTGAGTTTTTTATTCATGGCGCATTATGTGTAGCCTTTTCAGGGCAGTGCAATATTTCCCACGCGCAAACTGGGCGCAGCGCAAACCGTGGGGATTGCTCACAGGCTTGCCGGTTGCCTTACACTCTTAAAGATGATCAAGGGCGTGTGGTCGCCTTTGAGAAACACTTGTTGTCTATGAAGGATAATAATCAGACAGCCAATTTGCATCACCTAGTCGATGCAGGCGTGCGCTCCTTTAAGATCGAGGGGCGCTACAAGGATATGGGCTATGTGAAAAATATCACCGCTCATTACCGTCAGTTGCTCGATGCCATCTTGACGGAGCGCCCTGAATTAGTGCGTGCCTCTAGTGGCGTTACCGAATACTTCTTTACCCCTGACCCAGAGCAAAGCTTTCATCGCGGCAGCACGGATTACTTTGTTAATGAACGTAAAACAGATATTGGCGCTTTTGATTCGCCCAAATTTGTCGGTTTGCCAGTGGGCGAAATTTTAACCGCAGGCAAAAAATCCCTGCAGGTGCAGACAACAGTGCCTTTAGCCAACGGTGACGGTTTGAATGTGTTGCATAAACGTGAGGTGATTGGATTTCGCGTGAATACCGTTCAGCAGCTGGTGCAGTATGAACAAGACGGTCAGGAGTTTTGGCAGTATCAGTTGGTACCTAATGAAATGCCGGCAGAGTTTGCACGGGTGAAACTACCCTGTGCACTCAATCGCAATATGGATCACAACTGGCAGCAAGCGCTCACGAAAAAGTCTGCTGAACGACGCGTATCCGTACGCTGGCAATTGCAGTTGGATGCTGAACGTCTGTTGGCAAGAGTGGAGAGTGAGGAGGGTGCTGCGGCGGTCGTTGAGCTGGCTGGCCCTTTTGGTGTCGCGAAAGATGCGCAGAAAAGCCTGCAGCAATTGGAAGAGCTGTTTAGTCAGTTAGGTAACACCATTTATCATAGCGAATCAGTGCAAGTAGATGCGGCGCAGGCTTGGTTTATTCCGGCATCACAATTAAAAACTTTGCGCCGCGAGGCGATTGAACGACTTGAGCAAGCGCGTTTAGTAGCACGCCCTCGAGGTGGACGCAAAGCGGTAAGCACGCCACCACCGGTTTACCCAGATACACAGTTATCTTTTTTAGCTAACGTGTATAACGCCAAAGCGCGCGAGTTTTACCATCAGTATGGTGTTCAGCTGATTGAGGCGGCCTATGAAGCGCACGAGCAGAAGGGTGATGTGCCGGTAATGATAACCAAGCATTGCCTGCGCTACTCTTTTAATCTGTGCCCCAAGCAGGCTAAAGGCTATACCGGTGTACAGAATAAGGTCAGTGATATGCAGTTGGTGCATGACGATGAAGTATTAACGCTGAAGTTTGATTGCAAACCCTGTGAAATGCATGTCATCGGCAAGATTAAGCCGCACATCTTTAACAGCCCACAATCAGGAAGCCGAGATTCGGTTGTTGGCTTTATCAGCGCAGAAGAACTACGAAAAACCGCCCGCCGCCAGACTTAATTGCTGTTGCAACGCCTGTTGAAAACCTACAGGAGCGCAACTTTTGGGCGATTAGGATTAACAGGTAGCGCTTGAGTTGGTTTTATCGTTCGTATCGCGCAGAAGCTGCGCTCCCACAAGTGCGGTGCTTTGGAACGCAGTTTTTGGTAGGCGCGTAACTTATTCGCGCTTGGTGAGGAAGAGTGCAGGGGGAAGGTATTGATGTGTGTAGCGTGAGCAGCCTATAGACTGCCCACACTACAAGCACATTGAACGAGCAATTACATCTTGAGTTTTTTCTCGAGATAATGAATGTTCACACCACCTTTCATAAAGCCTTTGTCATTCATTAGATCGCGATGCAGAGGAACGTTGGTCTTGATGCCATCAATGATGATTTCATCCAGAGCGTTGCGCATTCTGCCCATCGCCTCTTCGCGTGTTTCACCCCAAGTAATGATCTTACCAATCAGCGAGTCATAGTTAGGTGGCACGCGGTAGCCGCTGTAGAGATGGGAATCCATACGCACACCGTTACCGCCAGGCGCGTGATAATGCTTAACCAATCCAGGACTTGGCATGAAGTTGTCAGGATCTTCAGCGTTAATGCGACACTCAAACGCATGACCACGGAATTTGATATCGCTTTGCTTGATGGACAATGGATTGCCAGCGGCAATATTGAGCATTTCTTTGAGCAAATCAAAGCCGGTAATCATTTCGGTTACAGGGTGTTCTACCTGAATACGGGTGTTCATCTCAATAAAGTAAAAATGACCGTTTTCATATAAAAACTCAAAGGTACCTGCACCACGGTAGCCAATATCTTTACAGGCCTGTACGCAGCGGGCGAATACTTTTTGGCGTGCTTCTTCATCGATAAATGGAGCCGGCGCTTCTTCGATAACCTTTTGGTGACGACGTTGTAGTGAGCAGTCACGGTCGCCGAAATGGACGGCATTGCCTTGACCATCGGACATAACCTGAACTTCAACGTGACGTGGGTTTTCCAAGAATTTTTCAAGATAAACAACAGGGTTACCAAACGCAGCTGCTGCTTCGTTTCTGGTATGTACGGCGGCGCGAATTAAGTCTTCTTCGCTACGCACGACACGCATCCCACGACCACCGCCACCACCGGCAGCTTTAATAATGACAGGATAGCCAACTTCGCGGGCAATGCGCAGTGCTTCTTCCTCGTCTTCAGGCAACTCGCCTTCAGAGCCAGGAACTACAGGAACACCCGCCGCTTGCATGGCGGCTTTAGCGGCAACCTTGTCACCCATCATGCGAATAACATCTGCTTTGGGACCGATAAAGGTGAAGCCAGAGTTTTCAACTTGCTCAGCAAAGTCTGGGTTTTCAGCGAGGAAACCATAACCTGGGTGAATCGCAGTAGCGCCTGTCACCTCAGCAGCAGCAATAATGGATGGAATATGTAAATAGGATTGTGCGCCCGGCGCAGGACCTATGCATACGGTCTCATCGGCCAGTGATAGATGCATTAAATCGCGATCCGCACTTGAATAAACAGCTACCGTCTTAATGCCCATTTCTTTACAGGCACGCAAAATGCGTAAAGCAATTTCGCCACGGTTAGCAATCAGGACTTTTTCCAGCATTGTGGACTCCTGGAGCAATTAAACTATGGTGAATAAAGGTTGGTCGTACTCAACAGGTTGCCCGTTCTCGACCAGAATACGGTCGATAGTGCCACCAACATCAGACTCAATGTGGTTCATCATCTTCATCGCCTCAACAATACAGACAACATCACCTTTCTTAACGGATTGACCCACTTCAACGAAGTTGCCCGAAGTTGGTGACGGTGCGCGGTAGAAGGTTCCCACCATAGGTGAGCGTATCACTGTACCTTTGAGCTCAGGTGCTGCTTCTGCTACTGGCGCAGCAGCTGCAGCTGCAGCGGGTGCAGGCGCAGCAACAGGTGCTGGAGCATATACGGGGGCGGCAGCTACTTTGTTAGAGTGACGGCTAATGCGAACAGACTCTTCACCTTCGTGAATTTCCAGTTCGTCAATATTTGACACTTCTAGCAGCTCGATTAGTTTTTTTACTTTACGGATATCCATTGAGATTGACTCCAAGTTAATGTTTTTGTTGGATATGTTCAATAGCAGCCTGCAAAGCAAGGTTATAGCCTTGTGCTCCGAGACCACAAATCACCCCTACGGCTACATCTGAAAAGTAGGAATGATGACGAAATTTTTCCCGTTGAAAAACGTTGGAAAGATGCACTTCGATGAATGGGATGCTCACCGCAAGCAATGCGTCACGTAAAGCGACACTTGTATGAGTAAATGCAGCAGGATTAAACAAAATGAACTCGATTTGCTCGTTTTTAGCGGCATGAATACGCTCAATCAACTGAAACTCAGCATTGCTTTGTAAAAACTCTAACTGGTGACCAGCGATTTGAGCTTGTTGCTGTAAACTCTGGTTAATGTGTGCCAAGGTGGTGGCACCATATACATCGGGCTCGCGTGTACCTAGTAGGTTTAAGTTGGGGCCATGTAGCACTAATATTTTGCCCATGCGTATTCCTTGAAAATCGACCAATCGAGCAAATATGCCTAACTTTGCATTAAAAGTCAGCAACTTTAACAGAAAATACGACTAAGGATGTTTTGCGCTGGGCTGTTGGAGGCTTCGCGTAGATATTTGTTGGGGCGCAGCTTTTTCGCAGATGAATTTCTTTTCGCGCTACCACAGTGTTGTTTCCGTGCGTGCTAGCCACGACGTATAAGCCATACGCCGGCGAGGATGCACGTCAAGCCAAGAATTTTGCTAAGGCTAATGGGTGCTTCACGAAAACCGGCCCAGCCTTGCTGATCGAGCAAGACGGCAGCCGTTAATTGTCCAGCCAGTACTAGAGCCATAAATAATAGAGCGCCAATACGAGGGGCGACGAACGCAGCCGTAAAAACAAGAAAAGCGCCCATAAAGCCGCCGGTCCAATGCCACCAGGAAAGGTTTTTTAAGCTGCTGAGGGTGATGGTTTCACGCTGATAAAGCATGACGATTAACAGGCCTATAGTGCCAATTATAAAAGAGAAGGTTGCTGCGGTTAGGGTGCTGGATATTTCCCGAGCCAATAAGCCGTTAATACCGGCTTGTAACGGCATGAAGGCCCCAGAGATAAAGGCCATACAGAACAGAAGCCACAAAGTCTGGGTGTGCATAAAGAAGCTTGCCTAGAGAGTTGGGCTATCGAGAACAGCTATAAAGAGCCCAGCTAGTGCTAGCCAGCTGGGCATCATGTCATTACAGCAGGTGTGCAACGCCTTGCTTTTCTTGCTCTAGCTCATCCAGAGTCACGTTGATGCATTCTTGGCTGAACGCATCAATTTCTAGACCTTGGACGATTTTGTATTCGCCATTAGCGCAAATAACAGGGAAGCCGAACATGGTGCCTTCAGGGATACCGTAAGAACCGTCAGAAGGAACACCCATAGTGGTCCACTCGCCGTTGGTACCTAACCACCAGTCGCGGATGTGGTCAATGGCAGCGTTAGCCGCAGAAGCTGCAGAAGAAAGACCGCGCGCTTCAATGATTGCTGCGCCACGCTTACCAACTGTAGGTAGGAACACGTTAGCATTCCATTCTTGGTCGTTAATCATGTCTTTTACGCTTTCGCCGTTAATGGTGGCAAAGCGGTAGTCGGCGTACATGGTTGGGCTGTGGTTGCCCCAAACACACAGGTTTTTGATGTCTTTAACATCTTTACCGGTTTTCTCAGCGACCTGGCTTAGCGCGCGGTTGTGGTCTAAGCGCAGCATAGCGGTGAAGTTGTTTGGGTTCAGATCTGGGGCAGACTTCATGGCAATGTAAGCGTTGGTGTTCGCAGGGTTGCCTACTACCAATACTTTAACGTCGCGGGCAGCGGCTTTGTTGAGTGCGCGGCCTTGCACGGTGAAGATTTCTGCGTTAGCAGCCAATAGGTCAGCACGCTCCATGCCTTTTGAGCGTGGGCGAGCGCCTACTAAAATAGCTACTTGTGCATCTTTGAAAGCTACTTCTGGGTCATCGGAAGCGATCATGCCAGCTAAGAGTGGAAATGCACAGTCTTGCAGCTCCATCATTACGCCTTTGAGTGCGTCTTGTGCTTGTGGTAGATCCAATAACTGCAAAACAACAGGTTGATCCTTGCCGAGCATTTCGCCACTGGCAATACGGAATAATAAAGCATAGCCAATCTGACCAGCTGCGCCTGTGACAGCAACACGTACGGGTGCTTTCATTGTGCGTCTCCAAGTTTTAACTAAATAGGTAAGTCGGTAGAAATTAGGGGCGAGTAAAAAATACCCAGAAATTCAACACGAAATCTTAACAAAGCTTAGGAATTAAGTACAAGCACTACCATCGGGTAGGGGTAAGTAATTCTTGGGGTTATGGGTATAAACAACTCGTAGCACATTATGTTTTCATTTAGAGGTTTTGAAGTTTAGGCGTAGTGAGTGCGTTCTATTGCAAGGTTTGCAAACAAAATATCCGGCTTATCTGTTAGCATTGCGCGGGATTGGGGATGTGACGGATTTATTACTGCACACAGAGTATTCCCATAAATTGACTAACATTAAGCGAGGTGAGCGTGTCCAAACTAAATCTAACCACTGACGAAGC
>LFTS01000182.1:0-3139 GCA_001513435.1 Gammaproteobacteria bacterium DTU040 | reverse complement strand
ACACCGCCAAATACTGATATTGAGGCGGTAATGGAAGGTTTGCGAGCAGGCTTTAATGCCGAGCCTAGCCCGGTTACGCCGGAAGAATTAAATGCAAGTTTCGCAGTGATTCGCGAGCAAATGGAAGCCGAGGCTGCTGTAAAAGCTGAGCAAGCAGCATCTGCAGGGCTTGAGTTTTTGGCCGAAAACGCTAAAAAAGAAGGCGTCATTACTCTTGAGTCGGGACTGCAATACGAAGTACTGACAGAAGGTGAAGGTGCTCAACCTACTCGTGAATCTAACGTGCGTACGCACTACCACGGCACTTTAATTGATGGTTCTGTTTTTGATAGCTCCTACCAGCGTGGTCAGCCTGCTGAGTTTCCGGTTTCTGGCGTTATTGCTGGCTGGACAGAGGCACTTCAATTAATGAAGGCGGGTAGCAAGTGGCGTTTGTATGTGCCGAGTGAGCTGGCTTACGGCGCGCAGGGCGTAGGTAGTATTCCAGCGCACAGCACATTGATTTTTGATGTTGAATTGCTAGATGTGTTGAGCTGATCTGTTTTTTTTGCTTGATCAGCATCAAGGGGGTTTTTCTTCCTGAAAGCTTAGGCTACGCCCGAGTATTAGGGCGCAAGCTAAGCAATCGACCCGTGCAGTTTGGCGGGTCGATAGTTTTGGTGCTCTATGTAGTATTATTTTCGAATAACTGGAGCATGCAGCTATGAATGTTGAAAATCATCCATTATTACGTGACAACCCTGAGCTGGCGGATAAGCTACTTAACCTTAGTATGGCCGACAGTTCATTTGCGCAGAAAGTGCAACACTTTGCGCAGTTGGATACGCAAATTCAGTCAGGTGCTGATGCGCAAGCTCAGCAAGAATATTCTCAGTTGCGTGAGCAACTCCTGGGTGAACTAAACAAGCCAGCAGCCTCAAGTTGCTGTGGCGGTTGTGGCGGCAGCGGGCATTAATCGAGCTGCTTTTATCTATGGAATGATTCCCTTCCTTGCGGCTGCGTCTTTGGCTTTCTATACTGCCTAGCTTTATTGGTTTGTTTGCAGGGTGGTATAGATGGCTAAAGCTAAACGGATGTATGGTTGCACCGATTGTGGTGCAACCCAGCCAAAATGGGCAGGCCAGTGCCCAGACTGTGGAGCATGGAACACGCTCTTAGAAACGCTCATAGAAACCTCCAGTCCAAGTAAAAACTCGCGTAGTGGCTGGACAGGCGAGCAAGTAACACTCAAAACTCTCGCGCAAGTCAGCGTTGAAGAAATCCCCCGATTTTCTACCCGTTCCCAAGAACTTGATCGCGTACTCGGTGGTGGCTTGGTGGATGGTTCTGTCGTACTTATTGGTGGCGATCCCGGCATTGGTAAGTCCACTATCTTGCTGCAAACCCTATGCAATATCGCGGAGCATATCCCCGCACTCTATGTAACAGGTGAAGAATCGCAGCAGCAGGTCGCCATGCGTGGTCGGCGTTTGGAGTTGCCTTTGGATAAGCTGAAGGTGATGACAGAAACCTGCATCGAAAGCATTCTTGCCGTGGCTAGCCGTGAACGTCCCAAGGTCATGGTGATAGACTCTATCCAAACTATTTTTACCGAGCAGCTCGCGTCGGCGCCCGGTGGTGTGGCGCAAGTGCGCGAAAGTGCCGCATTGCTGGTGCGTTATGCCAAACAAAACAATACGGCCATTTTTCTTGTCGGCCATGTCACCAAGGAAGGCTCATTAGCTGGGCCGCGGGTGCTGGAACACATGGTGGATACCGTGCTGTATTTTGAGGGCGAAGCGGATGGCCGTTTGCGGATGCTGCGTGCGGTTAAAAATCGCTTTGGTGCGGTGAATGAATTGGGCGTGTTTGGCATGACCGATCGCGGCTTAAAAGAAGTCTCCAACCCATCGGCTATTTTTCTAAATCGTGCGCAAACAGCAGTGCCCGGTAGTGTGGTGATGGCGACTTGGGAAGGCTCGCGGCCTATGCTGGTAGAGGTGCAGGCGCTTGTTGATACCAGTCATCTAGCGAATCCAAGGCGCGTGACGCTGGGTTTGGATTATAACCGCCTCGCGATGCTGCTGGCAGTACTGCACCGTCATGGTGGCATTGCTAGCTATGATCAGGATGTTTTCTTAAACGTAGTCGGCGGCGTTAAGGTGCTGGAAACAGCCGCCGATTTGGCGCTAATGGCAGCCATCATGTCGAGTTTGCGAAACAAATCCTTGCCGCATGACTTATTAGTCTTTGGTGAGATTGGCTTGTCGGNNAATGCTCCTAAGCAGGCACCCCCAGGCATGGAAGTAGTAGCGGTCGAGCGACTAGAGCAAGCATTGGAAGCGTTTTTTGTGGACTGATGTTTTTGTTTAACCGGGGGGCGGCGGGTGTTAATGCTCGCGCACGGCAAACTCAGCGAAGCTTGAGCCAAGGGTTTGCCACAGTTGTTCTAATTCAAGCGGCTGCTGATTTGCTGCTAGTTGTTGGTTGAGTAGATTACCGTTACGGGCGATTTGAATCACCCAGCGCCGAACACTCATAGCGGCCAGTTGTGCGGCGAGTAGTTTGAGTTGCTCTGGGTTGAGCAGGTCCCAATGCACCGTGGTGCGACACTCATAGTCCACGCCGCTGTCGAGTAACAGTCTTAAACTGTCCCAGTTGGCGGCATCGCTGCTAATTACCTGAGTGATGGAATCCACCGCACCTTGGGGCGCTTTTACATCAAAGCCGATCCAGTCGCACCAAGGCAGTGCTTGCGCCAAAGCGCTGGGCTTAATGCCAGCGGTATGCAAGCCTATTTTGAAACCTAAATCTGCGACCTGTTGCATAGCTTGAGCTAAGTGCGGCTGTAAGGTGGCTTCGCCCCCGCTAAAAACGACGGCTTGCAGTAAGCCTTGGCGACGCTGCAGAAATTCCAGTACCTCTGACCAAGCGATGCTGTCTGTGCCTGTGGGTGGGATCAAATCAGGATTGTGGCAGTAGTGACAACGCCATGCGCAGCCTTGGCAAAACAGCACGCAGGAAAGATGGTCGGGGTAGTCGATGGTGGTCAGGGGGACGAGCCCCCCAACACGGATTAAATCAGTGCGCGTCACGATTAACGGCTGGCGCTTTCGGTAAAGTGCTGGCGTTCACGGTGCTCAGACTGCTTGCCTTTGTT
>LFTS01000275.1 GCA_001513435.1 Gammaproteobacteria bacterium DTU040 | reverse complement strand
ACCTTAATCAGCGGTTGACCGTGGTTACACACAGGAATAACCACGCATACTTTAAACGCCTGCAGAGCATCCGCACTGGATTGTTCTGTGTTGCTGTGCTGCTGGATTGTTTTTTCAGGGTGAGCGTTAGCCATGCTGACCAGCCAAAAGTATACGCCCAGACGAGCAGGGCGTATCCGCCATAGTAAAAGCAAAATAGAGTTTATTTTTCTCAGGCTCAAAACGCAGACTTAACGACACCTCATCAGCAGGACGAACGAGCTGCTGAAATTTAAGTACTTCCATGCCTGCAAAATCACTAGGCAAAGACATATGCTGCTGTGCTAAGTGCAGCGCCCAGTCCACCTGTACCACGCCCGGTAACACCGGGGCGCTTGGAAAATGACCAGAAAAATAAGCCAAATCATGCGGGATTTTTAATTCAAGCTGCCAGTTAAAATCCGCACCTGTAACCTGTTTAACAATGGGTAATTTAGGTCGCTCTTGTTGCAAACTATCCATCACTTGGCTATGTATTATCTTGCCTTGCGCATTGAGCGGCAGCTGCTCAATAAAACGCCAACGTCTGGGCAGTGCCATCGCTTCGCAGTAACCTGATAAATGCTGCCTGAGTTGATCGGTTAACTGCCGACGACCACTGTTGCGCAGATGGTGTAATCCTTGTTCATTAAGCACAACCAAAGCTGAAATACTGGCACGACCGCTTTGTGTAACGGCTAGACACGCCTCTGCCACCCAAGGATGCTGCTGCAGACTGTCTTCTAAAAAAGGTAAAGAGATACGTTTTTCTTCCAACTTAACCACACGATCCAACCGACCTTTTAAAATAAAACTCTGCGGGGACAGTAACTCTACGGCATCGCTGGTGTATTCAGTCTCTACGGCAAGCCAAGGCGAGCAGACCGCCAACGCACCATTTTCTTGCTGACTGATGCACACCTGAGGAAAGGTGTGCCACTGTTGGCCACCTTGTCGCCAAGCAATACCACCTGTCTCTGAGCTGCCATACACCTCGGTAACGGATTGTTTGAGTTTTTCGGTCAAATCCAAGCCTGATTTTTCAGGTAATGCACCACCAGAGGAAAACACCTGTGCCACCTTGGCAAGCTGTGGCCAGTCTAAATTACTGCCCATGCGCTTAAGCAAAGCCGGACTACACAACCAAACAAAAGGCCGTTGCTGAGCGATACAGACCATGCTGTGTTGTTGTAATTCTTCGGCAAAAGGCAGGTGCTGACGGATAAAATAACGCCCTGCACACAACGGCCAGAGCAAACGAAATAGCAAGCCGTAAATATGCTGAGTAATAACACTACCCATAAAAACCGCTTGCTGTAGCGACTGGCCCCATAGTTGTTCCAGTACCTGCAATTCGTTATGCAATTGACGTAGCGTTTTTGGAATCAGCTTAGGCTGCGCGGTTGAACCTGACGTGGATAATATCAACAGCGGTTCATCAAGCGCTAAAGCAGCAGCGGGCAAGGGGTCGGTAAAAAAATCATGGATTTGACTGATATCAGAAATAAACACATCCACCTGAGCGCTCAAGCGTTGCTGCGTCTGCGCTTGCATATCACCGGGTAATATAACTTGTACCCCGGCGCGCCAAGCGCCCAGCAAAGCCAACGCCAAATCACCAGCGTCCAACAAATACAGGGCAATGCATTTAATGTTACGTTGCTTTAAACCACCGGCAAAACGCAGTGATTGCTCAATTAAATCCGCATGCTGAAGCTCAGGTGAACCAGCCAAGGTATGCGTGTGTTGTTGTAGCAATAAGTCTTGTAAATCAATCCAGCTCATGGTTTTTTTTTACTCGTTGACGAACTAACCACTCAATGGCAAACATCAAACCAATTAATAAATAGGCTATAAAGCCGTTATACAGCAGCCACCAAGAACGGGGGGCTGCAACCGTTAACCAAGCGGCCATAGCAGCGTTACAAAAGAAAAATACCACCCACGCCTGAGTAACTTTTCTTACATAGCCAACGGCATACTGGGGCAAATCCGCTTCTTGTAAGCGGGCTAATCGCTCAATGATAGGAGGTCCGTGATAAAGACTCGTCAAAAAAACAATACATAACATGACGTTGATTATCACTGGATACCAATGCAGCAAATCAGGGCTTTTAAATATCCACAGTACAGCGCAAAAAAGCAGCACCACAGCGGTCATTAAATAGTTTTTTGCTGCTGGAGCTAAGAGAGCTCGTCCCAACCAAACCAAGGCCAACAGCCCAGCAAAATACTCTGCAGACACCCGTTCAAAGCCATAATAAACAGCAAAAGGGTAAAGAATTCCGCTAATGACAATTAATGCGCCAACGAGCTGTTTCATTCATCTGCTTGATTAATAACGCTAGTAATAGCCTCTACTACATCACCGACTGTGCGCACCGCTTTAAACTGCTCTGCAGCAATTTTCTTTCCGGTTAATTGCTTTAAGTGATCAATCAAATCAATAGCATCAATGCTATCAATTTCTAAATCTTCATATAAATTTGCTTCTAAAGTAACCTGCTCTGCATCAAGCTCAAACAGCTCTACTAAAGCATCACGCAGCAAAGCAAAGATGTCGTCACGTGTCTGCATGTTGTACTCCTTAAATTATTGTTTGCTTGCAACAAAATTTGCTAATGCATTAATACTAGCAAAGTGCTGGCGCACATCCTTAGAATCGGCATCTATCTTAATTGAAAAATGTTTTTGTACCGCCAAACCAAGTTCCAGCGCATCTACTGAGTCCAAACCCAGTCCTTCACCAAACAGTGGCGCATCATTATCGATATCATCAACGCTGATATCCTCCAAACCCAGAGCATCGATAATCAAATTTTTCAAATCAAGGTGCAAATCACTCATTTTTGGTTAATTCCTGTGCGTAGTATGAATGGAGGTAAGCATCAAGTTTTCGTGATGCTATAGGTGTTGAATTATTTACCGCAAAATCCTGTGGGTTTATATCTTCACCCACAGTAAAACTAAAATTGGGTCGTCTTGGTGGAATGTTATACCAAGATTCAGCTTTAGTTAGAGTAGTAGGTCGCACACGAATCACCACCGGGGTAATCATCTTCGCCCCTCGCAATGCAATGGCAGCGGCACCACGATGAAACTTTGGCATTTCACCGGGTATGGTACGTGTTCCCTCGGGGAAGATAATCAGCGTTTGACCTTCTTTTAAAGCTGCAACTGTATCATCAAACATTTCCATACTGGCGTTATTACTGATGTAGCCAGCTGCGCGTAAAGTACCGCGCATGAAAGTGTTATGCCACAGGCTTTCTTTTACCACGCAATTTGCGTTACGGGTAAAAGCGATCAACACCACCACATCTATCAGCGATGGATGATTAGCTATGACCATCTGCCCGGGTCGCCCCAAACGCTCCCTATGTTTAACGCTGTAAGTCAACACACCAGTAAAACGCATAAATTCTACAAAAAGCCGAAAAATATTATGAATCAAACTGCGTACAAGCTCCCTTTTTTTTAAAGGATCGCGACAAAGTAAATTCACCAGCGGATAACCCACCAGCGTTAAAAACACACCGCCTAAACCAAACAAAAAGAAACTTAGGCCGGTAAACAATAAACGCCACAAATACGGAGGGCTATAGGCTTCTTTCATAGAGTTACTTGCCATTGCCAACAACGTGTATCAACAGAGTGAGTTACTTGGGTTGCTTGTTTAAGCAGCAGGGGTAAAAGGCTTAAAGCGTGCGGCCATGCTTGTTTTTTTAGTATTGATGGTTCTTTAGACAAAGATAAACTTAAAGACCAAGCATCACCCCGAGTCAATTGTAATGCCAGTGCATAAGCAAAAGGTACGTCTTTGATCCAAGGTAAATACAGCTCAGGCTGCTGTTCCTCAGCAATAATAAGCAAAACTGAGTCTGCTCCAGAACTAAGCAACAACTGCGCTTCGATTACGGCATGCTCCAAACCATCTTGCGTGGCTGCGATGGCTGTCATTTCACTTTCATCTTGGCGAAAAATTGACCATAAACCAATAATTGCATTGTGTACTGACAAACTAAAATGTGTGGGCGAAAGTATTTCTTGCTCAGCCATTTGCTTAAGTAAATTCAAATTACGCAGCGTTTCACCGTGGCGTGAGCAAAATACTACGGGTTGTTTAGGGCTTTGTTCCGCCAAAGGCCAAGCCACATGAAAAGCCATCCTGGCCAAAGGACTTAAGCGCCGACGCTGCATTGCTGGCAAAAAACTTACATCAGCAGCATCTTGACTGCTTAATTGTTGCGGATCAGCCAACCAGCCTAACCAATCCTCTTGCGTGGATAAACCAGGCGCCCAAGCACGCCAAGCGCTGATGTTAAATTTCATCCGTGATTGCTCTTAATCTAGTCAAAAACATGAGTTTGTCACCAAGCAACCAAAAAAATTAGAGGTTACCAAAGGAATTATAGTCGTAAATATTCGTTATTATCAGTAATAGCCTTATTAACCCCAAACTATACAGACGAATTTTATCACTATGTCCAAACCTATTTATAGCTTTGATGCGAATACAGGTTGGCTCAATGGAGCTATACACATTCCTTCACCCAACTTCAACGCACGTCCAAACAACGAAGTGTCCCTGCTGGTTATCCATAACATCAGCTTGCCGCCCGGCCAATTTGCTACGGGAATGATTGATGCTTTATTTACCAACCAGCTGCCAATAAATGCACACCCTTACTTTAAACAGCTGGAGGGTTTAAGGGTTTCCGCACATTTTTTAATTGAACGCAGTGGTGAAATTAAGCAGTTTGTCAGCTGTAATGACCGTGCTTGGCACGCTGGAAAATCATCCTTTCAAGGGCGTGAAAACTGCAATGATTTTTCTATAGGTGTGGAGTTAGAGGGAACCGATGATCTCGCCTACACAGATGAACAATATAAGTCATTGAATAACTTGAAAAATATTCTGCAAAAAAATTTCCCACTGATTAAGCAAGAGCGTATATGTGGCCACTCAGACATAGCCCCTGAACGTAAAACCGATCCTGGTATTGCTTTTGATTGGCTAAGAATTCAATGAAAGAGCTCTGTGGATAACAGCACTTTAAAGCTTGGGATAGGCTGTTGAGCAGACTGTTCATAACTGCACCTGTGGATAACCACTACTTTTATCCACAGCTTATGTAACGGAAGTCAGCAGCTTGTCCATGCTCAATGAACAGCTTCCGATTTTCCGTAAGTTCTTGATTTCAAATAGAATTAAAGTCTTACCAACAGAAAAACGCTGCAGTAGTAATAATAAAAATAATAAAAGATCTATTTAAAAGCTTTAAAAGCTATTACTAAGGCCAAGTCAAAAAATGGCTGCGAAAAATCCCAAAAAAATAAATCTCTAATTTCTATCTCCAAGCAAAGCTAAGCGTTGACCTTAGGTGATTAATTCAATAGAATCGCCGGTCTATTTTAACGGGGACCACTTCAGGGACCCATCTCATGTCCAAAGAAGTTTAGGTATCAATCCATGAAACGTACATTTCAACCAAGCGTTATCAAGCGCAAGCGTGACCACGGTTTCCGTGCACGTATGGCAACCACAGGTGGTCGTGCTGTGTTAGCTCGTCGTCGTGCCAAAGGCCGTAAGCGTCTAAGCGCCTAAATACACCTCACCAATGAATCAAGGCTTTAGCCGTGAAAAACGGCTGCTCAACGCGCATCAGTTTAAAGCCGTTTTTGATTCACCTGATTTTCGTTTATCAGGTCGATGTGTACTGCTACTAGCTCGCTTTAACCAACTCAAGCACCATCGACTTGGGTTGGTTATAGGCAAAAAAAATATAAAGCTTTCTGTAGAACGCAACCGTGTTAAACGGCAAATTCGTGAGCATTTTCGTACACAAGAGTTAAATTTTCTTGGTGTAGACGTTGTAATTATTGCTCGCAAAGGATTAGCCGACTTATCCAATAGTGAGTTACAACACGAGTTAACTACACTTTGGAAACGTTTACTAAAACAGTGTAACGCTAAAAGTAAAGCTTCCTTAGCAGCACCGGTAGGTAACCAAAATGCGTAAGCTGGTCGTATTACCTATTAAGTTCTATCGCTACGCTATCAGCCCTATGATGGCCAGCCATTGCCGTTTTTACCCAAGCTGTTCAGCCTATGCACTGGAAGCCATTGAAAAACATGGTAGTTTGAAGGGCGGATGGTTATCTGCACGTCGCATCAGCCGCTGTCATCCTTGGAATCCAGGTGGCTATGATCCCGTCCCACCAAGCCAATCAGAATCATCTTCAACCGTCGATATAGCCGAGTAATTATGGATATCCAACGTACGTTTTTAATTGTTGCACTAGCTATTGTTACCTATGCACTGGTTTTACAATGGAATCAGGATTATGGCCAAGTTGCTGATAATCCATCAGTAACCATTTCAAGCAGTGCACAACAGCAACCAGCCGTGCAGGATTTTAATACTGTAAATACTACTGACACAAAAAATAACGAAGACTTTAGTGTTCCAGCTGCAGTAGCTAATGCAAGTCAAGAAGCACCCAATACGCTTAACCAAGATCTAACACCCAGCAACACAGGTCTGATTTACGTAAAAACAGATGTGCTTGAACTCGCAGTAGATCCTGTCGGCGGCGATATTGTTGAACTTAAACTGAGCCAATATCCAAGACAAGCAAAAAACCCAGATATTCCTTTGCAGTTGTTTGAAAACAGCAGCGAGCGTGTTTACATCGCTCAGTCAGGTTTAATGGGTAAAAACGGTCCTGATGCATCAGGTGAGCGCCCACACTACAGCACAGAAAAACAGTATTATCAGCTTGTTGAAGGTGAAGACAGCCTCAATGTGGATTTTACCTTCAGCAAAAATAACGTTAACTACACCAAGCGTTTTACTTTTCATCGTGGCTATAACCAAAGCTGCACAGAGCGCCAAATTGAACAGCGCAAAAAAGAATGTATGAATGAGCTTGGTTACCAAATTGGCGTTACCTACTTGGTTGATAACCAAAGTAACGAAAATTGGCAGGGATCCTTATTAGCGCGCATCAAACGTGATGGTCAAGGCGATCCTTCTTCAACCACGGCTACCAATACTGCCACTTACTTAGGGGCTGCAGTATGGACTCCAGACGAACCCTACAAAAAATTAAAAATGGGTATGATGGATGACAAAGAGTTTAAACAAAAAGTAGAAGGCGGTTGGGTGGCATGGCTGCAGCATTATTTTGTAGCTGCATGGGTACCGGATAGCAGCACCACCAATACAATGTTTTCACAAAGACGCGTAGAGCCCTCTAAATTTTATGTGGTTGGCTATGCGAGTCCTGAAGTTCAGGTTGCACCAGGTGAGCATTATCAATTTAAGTCAACGCTTTATGCTGGCCCTAAGATTCAAAGCCACCTGAAGAAGCTATCACCCGGATTGGAGCTTACTGTTGACTATGGTTTTCTATGGTTTATTGCCCAGCCTATTTTCTGGTTACTAACCTTTATTCATAGCTTGTTAGGCAACTGGGGTTGGTCAATTATTTTGCTAACCGTAATTATTAAACTTATTTTCTACCCGCTTTCAGCAGCTAGTTACAAATCCATGGCGCGTATGCGTGGACTGGCACCAAAGGTTCAAGCATTAAAAGATAGCTGCGGCGATGATAAGCAAAAACTGTCGCAAGGCATGATGGAGCTGTACAAAAAGGAAAAAGTTAATCCTTTAGGCGGTTGCTTGCCTATTTTAGTACAGATGCCAGTGTTCTTATCCCTGTACTGGGTATTGTTAGAAAGTGTTGAAATGCGCCAAGTTCCTTGGATGCTTTGGTTGACTGACCTTTCCAGTAAAGACCCTTACTTTATTCTGCCAATCATCATGGGTATCAGTATGTTTGTGCAGCAAAAGCTTAATCCTGCACCCCCTGATCCGATGCAGGCTAAGGTGATGAAGATGCTGCCAATTATCTTTACCTTCTTCTTCCTTTGGTTCCCTGCAGGCTTGGTATTGTATTGGGTGGTTAACAACATCCTCTCGATTGCTCAGCAGTGGTATATTACTCGTAAGGTTGAACGGGCCATGGCAACTAAAGCTTAATGGCTTAAATGAAAAACAAACCCCGTACTTGCGGGGTTTGTGCTTTCTAGAGGTTATTAACGTGCAATACTCACAGGATACTATTGCTGCGATTGCCACTGCCCAAGGACGTGGAGGTGTTGGCATTGTTCGTGTTTCAGGTAGCTTAGCCGCACATATCGCTCAACAAATCTTAGCGGTTGAACCTAAGCCTCGTTATGCACACTATGGTGCATTCTATGCAGAGGAACAGCAGGCCTTGGATCAAGGCATAGCCTTATTTTTTAAAAGCCCGCATTCTTTTACGGGTGAAGACATTCTAGAGCTGCAGGGTCATGGTGGACCGGTAATTCTGGATATGTTACTGCAACGCTGTGTTGAGTTGGGCGCACGCTTAGCTCGACCGGGTGAATTCAGCGAACGCGCTTTTTTAAATGATAAATTGGACTTGGCACAAGCAGAAGCCATTGCCGATTTAATTGAAGCCAGCTCCGTTCAAGCAGCACGTAATGCTTTGCGTTCATTGCAAGGTGAGTTTTCTAAACAAGTGCATCAACTTACTGAGCAGTTGATAAGTCTGCGTATTTTCGTTGAGGCCGCCATAGACTTTCCCGAAGAAGAAATCGATTTTCTTGCAGATGGGCAGATTCTCAACCAGCTTACTCAGCTGCGCGAATCACTTACCCAAGTTATCCACAAGGCGGGTCAAGGTGTTTTATTGCGCGATGGTATGAATGTGGTAATTGCCGGTCGCCCTAACGCAGGAAAATCGAGCTTGCTTAATGCCTTGGCAGGCTACGAAGCCGCTATCGTTACTGATATTGCTGGCACTACTCGCGATACTCTTAAAGAACATATCCATATTGATGGTATGCCACTGCATATCACCGATACGGCAGGACTACGACAAACCAGCGATCAAGTCGAACAAATTGGTGTTGAGCGAGCGGTCAAAGCGATAACTGCCGCTGATCGCATTTTACTGGTTGTGGACACAACCAGCCCAGAAGCCGCTGATCCTTTCAGTTTGTGGCCAGAGTTTTTACAGCACGCACCAGATATCAGTAAAGTGACTTTAATTCGTAATAAAATTGACCTATCGGGTGAACAATTGGCTGTGGATAACTTTGCTGATGGACACTGCAGTATTAGTTTATCTGCACGGCAAGGGCAGGGGATTGAAGCGCTGCGTGAGCATTTAAAGCAGTGCATGGGCTATCAACAAACAACCGAAAGCACCTTTAGTGCACGTCGTCGCCACTTGGATGCTTTACAGCAAGCACAGAGTTTCTTAGAAAACGGTTATCAGCAGTTAACCCAAGTCAGTGCAGGCGAGTTGCTAGCTGAGGATCTACGCTTAGCACAGCAATGTTTGGCTGAAATAACTGGAGAATTTACTGCGGATGATTTATTGGGAAGGATTTTTTCTAGCTTTTGCATCGGTAAATAAATACCTGAATTTTTCATAGATTCTGTTTAGGCAGAAGCCGTATTGTGAAACAGTTGCGCAAAACCCTTAACAAAAAATTTTATTTGATAGGCCGACCATACAAATAATGCTATTTTAGGCAAAATAAATTACCTCTAGACGCAGCATATTCTGTGGCTATTGTATTTAATGAAAAATGGAGTTATCTATGCTGTTGTCGAAAACAAAATATTTGGTTATTACAAGTCTAGCTGCACTCCTAGCAGCCTGTGGTGGCGACTCTGATCTGGATAAAAAATCAGCAAAAACCCTTTACCAAGAAGCTACCCAACAGCTTTATGCAAAAGAAGCGCAATTTAATTTTAAAGCGGACGCGATAGTCGATATTGGTATTGAGAATCCTTTTCTTACGGACCTGAAAGTAAAACTATCTGGCGCGGTAAACAATAACGCACAGCGTTATGAGCTGATACCTGAGGTTGAAGCGGCTATTTTTAACTTTAAACTGCCTATTTTAGTGGATGCCAAGAAAAAAGACCTTTTGCTTAATCCGACCAATATCATTGATACGGCACTGATGTTTGCACCACAGGCAAACTCGGAGCTGCAGCAATATAAAAATAAATTTGTTCGCTTTAGCACGAAAAATTTTGAAATTGATGAAGAAGATATGGCTAAGGTGATTACAGTAATTTCTGAAGCAGTAGAAATGGGCTACGGCGCCATGAATGAATTTGCTAAAATTATCCCTGAGACCAGCATCAAGAAAATTGAGCTCAATGAAAAAGCTAAGCAGCTCAATGCCAAAGCGGTCTTAAAAGTAAGATTGGATGAGCAGCAAAGTAAAGAGTTGCAGCAACATATCAATACGTACCTCTATAACCAAGTAGCAGAAAACGAGAAACTGCCTGAAGAATTTAAAGAAGGTTTTCTACAAGGCTTGCTCGAAGCGAATAGTGATACGGGCTACGAAAGTTCTGAATCAGTGCTTTATTTGAACGACAAAGGACAAATAATTCACGAAAGCGACGTGTTTAATTATGAAATTGAGGGTGAGAAAGTCAGTATTACCATGACTATTGATTACTCAAACTATGGCAAAGCAAGTTTTACCATTAACCCGTCAGAAAATCAGATCATCGACTTCACTGAAGAAAAAATGCGTTCACTGCAACGCATGTAAGTACACAAAACTCTGAAAATAAGCCTAAATACTAGCCATTTTCAGAGCTTACTTTGCTATGACCTTCTCTAAAGCTGCGCAATTTTTTATACTAGCGCGTCTTTTCTCTGCAGGCTGAACTTGGTTTAGCCTGCTTTCTTGCATAATTGAAGCTGCTTTTCGGGGTCTATTGTGGATTATCCTTCTCGTTTTGATGTCATTGTCATTGGTGGTGGCCATGCTGGTACTGAAGCGGCTTTAGCCGCGGCACGCATGGGCGTCAAAACATTATTGCTGTCACACAATATCGAAACCCTAGGGCAAATGAGCTGCAATCCAGCGATTGGCGGTATTGGTAAAAGCCATTTGGTTAAAGAAATTGATGCCTTGGGTGGTGCTATGGCCACGGCAACGGACTATGCAGGGATTCAGTTTCGTGTGCTCAATAGCCGTAAAGGCCCAGCCGTACGCGCGACACGAGCGCAAGCTGACCGTATTCTTTATAAAGCAGCCATACGTAAAATTTTAGAAAACCAGCCTAATTTATGGTTATTCCAACAAGCAGTCGATGATCTCATTATTGAGCAAGATGTTGTGCGTGGCGCGGTAACGCAGATGGGTTTACGCTTTTTTGCCGATAACGTAGTGTTAACTAGCGGTACGTTTTTGGGTGGCACCATCCACATAGGCATGGAAAATTACTCTGGTGGTCGCGCCGGTGATCCGCCAGCCAATACTTTAGCTAAACGCTTGCGTGAATTGCCGTTTAGAGTGGCGCGGTTAAAGACCGGTACGCCACCACGAATAGATAGTCGTTCCGTTGATTTCTCTAAGCTAATTGAACAGCCCGGTGATACCCCTTTACCGGTGATGTCCTATTTGGGCAAAGTAGAACAACATCCACGGCAAATCAGTTGCTGGATTACCCATACCAACACTAAAACCCATGACATCATTTCTAGCAACCTTGATCGCTCGCCCATGTATGCCGGCGTGATTGAAGGGGTGGGTCCGCGTTATTGCCCTTCAATCGAAGATAAAATTACCCGTTTTGCAGACAAAGACAGCCATCAGGTGTTTTTAGAGCCTGAAGGCTTAGAAACCAATGAGCTGTACCCCAATGGCATTTCTACCTCGTTACCCTTTGATGTGCAGCTAGACTTAGTCCGATCCATGCAAGGCTTGGAAAATGCTTATATTATGCGTCCAGGCTATGCCATCGAATACGACTATTTTGATCCACGTGATCTGCACTACAGCTTAGAAACCAAGTGCGTTCAGGGTTTGTTTTTTGCTGGGCAAATCAACGGTACTACGGGCTATGAAGAAGCCGGCGTGCAAGGTTTGTTGGCGGGCAGTAACGCAGCGCTTCGCGCACAAGGCAAAGACAGTTGGCATCCAACCCGTGATGAAGCTTACTTGGGTGTGCTAATTGATGATCTGCTAACCATGGGCACGCAAGAACCCTACCGCATGTTTACTTCACGCGCGGAATACCGATTGATTCTGCGTGAAGACAATGCGGATATGCGCCTAACTGAAAAAGGGCGGGCAATTGGCTTAGTGGATGATGTGCGCTGGGCAGCATTTGAAACCAAACGCGAAGCCATCGAGCGGGAAGAGCAGCGTCTACGCAGTACTTGGGTACGCCCCAATACTGCCGAAGGGGATGCTCTGAGCAGTCACTTTAATATCCCGCTGGCCCATGAGTATAATTTACTCAACTTACTGACCCGCCCAGAGATAGATTACGCTGGCTTGAAAGCCGTGACAGGCACAGGGGTTGCTGATCAGCAGGTAGCTGAGCAGATTGAGATACGCACTAAATATGCAGGTTATATAACACGTCAACAGGGCGATATTGCCAAACTTAAGGCCAGCGAAAGCATTAGCATTCCAGCCGATTTGGATTACACAAAAATCTCTGGCTTATCCAAAGAAGTGCAACTGAAGCTCACTGACATCAAGCCGACTAACTTAGGTCAGGCATCGCGCATTCCGGGTGTAACTCCAGCGGCAATATCACTTTTGCTGGTGCAATTAAAAAGACGCCAAGCCAATCAAAACTTGGAGGTCAGTGAGCAATGAGCATCACAGATTCGCAGCGCAAAGCGCTTGTAGAGGGTGCCAAAGAGCTTGGATTAAACTTAACAGTTGTACAAATAGAACAACTGCTGTCTTACTTGGCTTTGTTAATTAAATGGAACAAAGCCTATAACCTAACTGCAGTAAGGAACGCAGAAGAAATGGTATCTCGGCATTTGTTAGATAGCTTGAGCGTGTTGCCTTTTGTTGAGCAGACTGGCGATACTTGGTTAGATGTGGGCAGTGGTGGGGGTATGCCCGGTATCATCTTGGCTATTATGCTGCCCAACAAGTTGTTTAGTCTGTTAGATTCTAACGGTAAAAAAACGCGTTTTTTAACCCAGGTAAAATTAGAGCTTAAACTGGACAATGTACAGGTTATCCACAGCCGTATTGAAGAGTACAAAACAGAGCAACCTTATCACGGGGTTATTTCTCGCGCCTTTAGCTCCTTGGCAGATTTTACTAACTGGACCGCGCATCTGGGCGATCAAGGCACACGCTGGCTGGCGATGAAGGGCGTACATCCAGATGACGAACTGCAGCAACTAGCGGCAGAATTTAAGCTCGATAGCTGCAATAAACTACAAGTACCAGGCTGTCAGGGACAACGACATCTTTTGCTACTTTCACGTAACTAGAACAGAGGTATTGCCATGGGCAAAGTTTTGGCTGTAGCCAATCAAAAAGGCGGAGTAGGTAAAACCACAACCTGTATCAACCTTGCCGCCTCCTTAGTGGCAACCAAGCGCCATGTTCTGGTCATCGATTTAGACCCACAGGGTAATGCAACAACAGGCAGCGGTATTGATAAACACGAGCTAGAGTATTCAGTGCTTGATGTGCTTACCGGCCAAGCCGATCTGGTGGATGTGATTCAAATATCAGAGCATGGCGGCTATCAAGTGTTGCCGTCAAACCGAGATCTCACTGCCGCAGAGGTTGTGCTACTGGAGTTAGAAAATCGTGAAAAAAGGCTTTTACATGCGCTGCAGCCCGTTCGTGATAACTACGATTACATCCTGATTGATTGCCCACCCTCCCTTAATATGCTGACGGTTAATGCGTTAGTGGCTGCCGATGCAGTACTAATACCTATGCAGTGTGAATACTATGCACTGGAAGGGCTGACAGATTTAATCGGAAGTATCCAACGCATTACCGCGAATCTCAATGCGGACTTAGAAATAGAAGGTATTCTAAGGACGATGTATGATCCGCGTTTAAGTCTGACCATGGATGTGTCAGAGCAGTTAAAACAACACTTTGGGCAAAAACTTTTTGATACGGTAATACCGCGAAACGTACGTTTAGCAGAATCGCCCAGTTATGGTATGCCTGTGCTGGCTTATGACAAACAATCAAAGGGTGCGTTGGCACATCTTGCATTAGCAGGAGAGTTGGCCAGACGCCACCGTAATAAGCAGCGCACCGCAACCGTTTTGTAAGGAATCAGTATGGCAGTTAAAAAACGTGGCTTAGGTCGTGGGCTGGATGCTTTATTAGGTGGCGCAAACGCAAGCAGCCAATACCACGAAGCCCAAGAGAATGAGCTATTACACATAGCAATCGATCGCATCCAGCCGGGCAAATACCAACCGCGCCGCGATATGGATCAAGCCGCACTTGAAGAGCTATCAAAATCGATTAAAGCGCAGGGCATCATGCAGCCTATCGTTGTACGCTCTGTTGGCAGTAATAAGTATGAAATTATTGCCGGTGAAAGACGTTGGCGTGCAGCGCAATTAGCTGAGCTTAAAACCGTGCCTGCCCTGCTTAAGCAAGTAGCTGATGATGCAGCTATCGCCATGGCATTAATAGAAAATATTCAACGCGAAGATCTTAACCCTATAGAAGAAGCCATTGCTTTACAGAGGTTGCAGCACGAGTATGAGCTGACTCAGCAAGAAGTCGCTGATGCCGTAGGAAAGTCACGGACCACAGTCACCAACCTACTGCGACTGATAAACCTGCCGGAAGAAGTGAAAATTATGTTGGCACATGGTGATATAGAAATGGGTCATGCACGTGCCTTGCTAGGACTTGCAGAGCCGCAACTGTTGTTTGCGGCGCGTCATGTTGTCGCAACCGGCTTAAATGTACGACAAACCGAAGCCTATATACGCAGCCTGCAAAAACCCAAAGCAAAACCTGTCACGCCAAAAGCGGATCCAGATATTCAACGCTTAGAAAAAAAGCTTGCTGAGCGTCTAGGTGCCAATGTGAAAATCAAACATACCGACAAAGGCAAGGGTCAATTAGTGATTAATTACGGCTCACTTGACGAGCTACAGGGTGTTTTGGCGCATATTCAGTAGATGTAAATCAAATATTATTATTAATAGCCTACATTTGAGTTGATAGAAGTGACACAGACACCTATACTCTCAGCGCAATTTTGTAGTAACGAATTGTAAGCACAGCAATTCAGGCCAAGGGCGATAGAAACAGTGGCTATACGTAACAAAACACCGTTTTATCGTTTAAGCATGTTTCGCGTGCTCATGGCACAAGCCGTTGTCACTGCACTATTGGTTGTCGTATGCGCAATAACTCTTGGAGTTGTCGCAGCGTACTCAGTGTTTTTAGGCAGTTCGATAGCTTTATTAGCCAACGCCTATTTCACGTACAAAGCGTTTAAGTATTTTGGGGCGCGCTCAGTGTCCGCTATTCTCCAGTCATTTTGGGCTGGACAGGTAGGAAAAATGTTTATGACAGCAGTGCTTTTTGCGCTGGTGTTTATAGCAGTGAAACCTTTAAACGTAGTACAGTTGTTCCTGGGTTACATTTTGATTCAACTGACTTCAGTGGTTACACTCTTTTTTAGTAAAAATTTGTAAACGTCCGGGTTTGAGGCATATATGGCAAATAGCAATGCTGAGTATATCCAGCACCACTTACAAAACTTAACTTTTGGCAAAATAGACGGCACTTGGCGTATTGCTGAGACCACCCAAGAAGCACTAGACATGGGTTTCTGGGCCATTCACCTTGATACCATGGCCATGTCACTTTTGATGGGCTTTGTGTTTCTATTTATCTTCAGAAAGATAGCAAAACGAGCTAATTCAGGCGTACCAACAGGTATGCAGGGCTTCGTTGAGGTCACCGTCGAATTTGTACAGAACATGGTTCGCGATACTTTCTATGGTCGTAGCCCGCTTATAGCACCGTTAGCATTGACTATTTTCATGTGGATCCTGCTGATGAACAGCCTGAAGTGGATTCCAGTCGATGTAATCCCAAGTATCGCTGCTGCAATAGGTATTCCGAGCTTTAAATACGTCCCAACCGCTGATCCAAACGCTACGTTTGGCATGTCGATTGGTGTGTTTATGCTGATTATTTTTTACAGTTTCAAAGTTAAAGGCGTAGGCGGCTTCAGTAAAGAGCTAGCGTTCACACCTTTTAACCACTGGTCACTCATTCCCGTAAACCTGGTTCTTGAAATACTAGGCTTGTTAACCAAACCATTCAGCCTTGCGCTGCGTTTGTTCGGTAACATGTATGCGGGTGAAGTTGTATTTATTTTGATTGCGCTACTGCCATTTTGGATTCAGTGGTCGCTATACGGGCCTTGGGCGATTTTCCACATTCTGGTAATTCCGCTACAAGCCTTTATTTTCATGGTGCTGTCGATCGTATACCTGAGCGCAGCCCACGAAAGCCATTGACGCGAAAGCGAGCGTTAATTTTAACCTTAGACTATAACTTAACTTTGAAACTCTAGGAGTAACTATGGAACTCGTAATTTTATCAGCAGCGATCATCATCGGTATGGGCGCACTGGCCACTGGTATTGGTTTTGCTTTACTGGGCGGCAAATTACTGGAATCAACAGCACGTCAGCCTGAGCTGGCTCCACAGTTGCAAACCAAAACCTTCATTATGGCTGGTCTACTTGACGCCGTTCCAATGATTGGTGTTGGTATTGCTATGTACCTGATCTTCGTTGTAGCACCAGGAATGGCTGGTTAATCACGCGATTTCATTAGTACGGCAGCAAAGTTTGTCTGACGTAGGATGTTATCTTTGGATAAACAATGAAATGGCATGAGGTGCATCAATGGCTATTAACATGACTCTCATAGGTCAATTGATTGCCTTCGCTATTTTCACCTGGTTTTGCATGAAGTTCGTATGGCCACCCATCACGAACGCAATGGATGCGCGCCAGAAGAAAATTGCTGAAGGCTTAGATGCAGCAGGACGTGCTGAGCGCGACCTTAAACTTGCTCAAGAAAAGGCAGCAGAAATGCTGCGTGAAACTAAGCAAGCAGCTGCTGAGATTATTGAGAAAGCCAACAAGACTGGAAACGATATTGTTGAAGAAGCAAGACAGCATGCACGCAATGAAGGCGAACGCCTAATTGCAGGCGCTAAAGCTGAAATCGATTTAGAAGTGAATCGCATTAAAGAAGATCTTCGCAAACAAGTTTCAGTCCTTGCAGTGGCAGGTGCAGAAAAAATCCTCGGTGCTACCGTGGATGCGAAAGCACACAATAAATTGGTCGAGCAATTGGCCGCAGAACTTTAAGCGAGGCAAGCGATGTCGAATTCCAATACGCTTGCACGACCTTACGCAAAAGCTGCTTTTGAATACGCAGCTACGGCAAGCAAAGAAGAAGCATGGAGTAACATGCTATCTTTTGCAGCAACTGCGGTTGCGCAAGCTGAGGTTGTTAAGCAGTTAGGTAATCCTGAGCTTAATAAAAAAGGTAAGGTCACGTTTCTTATACAGCTGTGTGAAGGCAATGTAGATAACGAGTTTTCGAATTTTCTCCATCTTTTGGGTGAAAATGATCGTTTGACTCTGTTACCAACAATTTATGAGATTTTTACTGAATTGAAGGCAGATAGAAATCGTTCATTAGACGTTGAAGTAGAATCTGCATTTGAATTAAGCGCAGCACAATTAAAAACACTAGCTGCCGCCTTATCTAAGCGGCTTGATCGTACCGTTCATCCCAAAGCGACTGTTAACCCCGCTTTAATTGGCGGTTTACACATACGCGCTGGTGACTTAGTAATAGACGGTTCGATCCGCGGCAAACTAAATAAGTTAGCCGAAGCGTTGAAATCCTGATTTGAGGGACAAATGGCATGCAGCAACTGAATCCTTCCGAGATTAGTGAGATTATCAAGCAGCGTATTGCAAAGCTTGATGTTTCTGCACAAGCCCGTAACGAGGGCACTATCGTCAGCTTGTCTGACGGTATCGTACGTATTCACGGCCTAGCCGATGTAATGTACGGTGAAATGATTGAATTCCCTGGTGGAATCTTTGGTATGGCATTGAACCTGGAGCGTGACTCCATCGGTGCTGTAATTCTAGGTTCATTCGCAGGTTTAACAGAGGGTATGAGCGCCAAATGTACCGGCCGTATTTTGGAAGTTCCAGTTGGTAACGAACTTCTAGGTCGCGTTGTGGATGCTTTAGGTAACCCTATTGATGGCAAAGGTCCTTTAGGCACCACGCTAACTGACGCGGTAGAAAAAGTAGCACCTGGTGTTATTTGGCGTAAGTCAGTTGACCAACCTGTTCAAACGGGTTATAAATCAGTCGACTCCATGATTCCAGTAGGTCGTGGTCAGCGTGAGTTGATTATTGGTGACCGTCAGATCGGTAAAACGGCTCTGGCGATTGATGCCATCATCAACCAGAAAGACAGTGGCATTAAGTGTGTGTACGTGGCTATTGGTCAGAAACAATCGACCATTGCGAATGTCGTACGCAAGCTAGAAGAAACAGGCGCGTTGGCCAACACCATTGTTGTGGTAGCCAGTGCTTCAGAATCTCCTGCGCTTCAGTACTTAGCTCCGTACGCAGGCTGCACCATGGGTGAGTTTTTCCGTGACCGTGGTGAAGATGCGTTAATCGTTTACGATGACCTCTCTAAGCAAGCTGTTGCATACCGTCAGATTTCTTTGTTGCTACGTCGTCCACCAGGACGTGAAGCTTACCCAGGTGATGTTTTCTATCTCCACAGTCGTTTGTTGGAGCGTGCGTCACGTGTATCTGAAGAGTACGTTGAAGAGTTCACCAAGGGCGAAGTTAAAGGTAAGACCGGTTCATTGACCGCTTTACCTATTATTGAAACCCAGGCAGGTGACGTTTCTGCGTTCGTACCCACCAACGTAATTTCTATTACTGATGGTCAGATTTTCCTTGAGTCAGCAATGTTTAACTCAGGTATTCGTCCAGCGGTGAACGCGGGTATTTCGGTATCTCGTGTAGGTGGTGCGGCACAAACGGGTCTGATTAAGAAACTGTCTGGTGGTATTCGTACAGCCTTAGCACAGTATCGTGAATTGGCTGCTTTTGCGCAGTTCGCTTCTGATTTGGATGAGGCAACACGTAAACAGCTAGAGCATGGTCAGCGTGTTACTGAACTGATGAAACAAAAGCAATATGCGCCTATGTCCATCGCTGATATGGCAATTTCTCTGTATGCAGCAGAACGTGGCTTCTTAGAAGATGTAGAAGTCAATAAAGTAGGTGCATTTGAGGCGGCTTTGTTAGCCTTCTTTAAGCGTGAGTTCGCCGACCTAGTGTCGACCATGAATAAAGAAGCGGCCTTTACTAAAGAAATCGATGCTGCCTTGAAAGAAGGTATCGAGAAGTTTAAGGCAACTCAAAGCTGGTAATTCGCAGCGGAGGCTTTTAGCCTCCTTCTGCTAACCAGAAGGGTGTCAAATGGCAGGCGCAAAAGAGATTCGCACAAAAATTGCGAGCATCAAAAATACGCAAAAGATTACAAGCGCCATGGAAAAAGTGGCGGTCAGCAAAATGCGCAAGGCACAGCAGCGCATGGGTGCTGGTCGTCCTTATGCAGAACGTATTCGACAAGTAGTTGGCCATCTGGCTCAAGCTAATACCGAATACAAGCATGCATTCATGGTTGAGCGTCCAGTGAAACGCGTAGGCTATATACTCGTGTCAACTGATCGTGGTCTTTGCGGTGGTCTGAACTTTAACCTGTTCAAAAACTTGATTAGCAATTTTCAAGAATGGCAGCAACAAGGCGTAGAAGCCGAGTTCTGTGTAATAGGTAATAAAGGTGCTAGTTTTTTCCGTAGCTACGGCGTAAAAATTTCAGCTGCAGTCGGTGGATTAGGTGAAGAACCTGAAATTAATGACCTGATCGGCAGTATTAAAATTATGCTAGATGGTTTTATGGAAGGTCGCATCGATCGTCTATACTTGGTGTCGAATAAATTTATCAACACCATGACCCAAAAACCTGCTGTTGAGCAGCTGGTTCCTTTGGCCGTAGATGAGAAAGTCGAAAACAGCCGTTTAGGTAGTTGGGATTATATATATGAGCCAGGTGCTAAAGAGTTACTTGATGCACTAATCGTTCGTTATATCGAATCTCAAGTTTACCAATCGGTAGTAGAGAATGCTGCCTGTGAGCAAGCAGCTCGTATGATCGCGATGAAAAATGCGACTGACAACGCCGGTGACCTTATTGATAACCTGCAGTTGGTTTATAACAAGGCTCGTCAAGCAGCTATTACCCAAGAAATTTCTGAAATCGTTGGCGGCGCAGCCGCGGTTTAAGAACGGTTCAAATATTCAGAGGACCAGATATGAGTAGCGGACGTATCGTTCAAATTATCGGCGCCGTCATCGACGTGGAATTTTCACGTGAAGATGTGCCGAACATTTATGACGCACTGCAAGTTCAGGGCGTTGAAACTACACTCGAAGTTCAACAACAGTTGGGTGACGGTGTAGTACGTACTATTGCCATGGGTTCGACCGAAGGTCTAAAACGTGGTTTAGAAGTAGTTAACTCAGGCGGCCCAATTACCGTACCTGTGGGTGTTAAAACCCTAGGACGTATTATGGACGTACTAGGTAACCCAATTGATGAAGCCGGTCCTATTGGCGAAGAAGAGCGTTGGGGTATTCACCGTTCAGCGCCTACTTATGCAGAACAAGCCGGTGGTAATGAAATTCTAGAAACAGGTATTAAGGTTATTGACCTTGTTTGCCCGTTCTCTAAAGGTGGTAAAGTTGGTCTGTTCGGTGGTGCCGGTGTTGGTAAAACCGTAAACATGATGGAACTGATCCGTAACATTGCTATTGAGCACAGTGGTTATTCAGTATTCGCTGGTGTAGGTGAGCGTACTCGTGAGGGTAACGACTTCTACCACGAAATGAAGGATTCCAACGTTCTTGACAAGGTAGCACTGGTTTACGGTCAGATGAACGAACCACCGGGTAACCGTTTACGTGTTGCACTGACAGGTTTGACCATGGCGGAGAAATTCCGTGACGAAGGTCGTGACGTACTGTTGTTTATCGACAACATTTATCGTTATACCCTCGCTGGTACTGAAGTATCTGCACTGTTAGGCCGTATGCCTTCAGCGGTAGGTTATCAGCCAACATTGGCGGAAGAGATGGGTGTTCTGCAAGAGCGTATTACCTCTACTAAAGCAGGCTCCATTACTTCTATTCAAGCTGTTTACGTACCTGCGGATGACTTAACTGACCCATCCCCAGCCACTACGTTTGCTCACTTGGATGCCACCGTTGTACTGTCACGTGACATTGCTTCGTTGGGCATTTACCCAGCCATTGACCCACTGGACTCCTCATCACGTCAGCTGGATCCATTGGTTATTGGTCAAGAGCATTACGATTGTGCACGTGGCGTACAGTATGTATTGCAGCGCTACACAGAGCTTAAAGACATTATTGCTATTTTGGGTATGGATGAATTGTCTGAAGAAGATAAGCAACTGGTTACGCGTGCGCGTAAAATCCAGCGCTTCCTATCTCAGCCGTTCTTCGTAGCTGAAGTATTTACTGGTGCACCAGGTAAATATGTCTCCTTGAAAGAAACCATCCGTGGCTTCCAAGGTATCCTCAATGGTGACTATGACGATCTGCCAGAACAGGCGTTCTACATGGTAGGTACCATTGATGAAGCTATTGAAAAGGCAAGCAAGCTGTAATTGCGAACCTTTTAGCAAAAGTAATTTGGTGGCGACTGCATAAGTCGCTGCCAGCACTCTGAGGCGATTAATATGGCCATAACAGTCCACTGTGACATTGTTAGTGCAGAAGAAGAGCTGTTCTCCGGCTTGGTTGAAATGGTGATTGCCCATGGACATATGGGTGACATAGGTGTTTTGCCTGGTCACGCGCCATTGCTATCAACGATTAAGCCAGGTCCTGTGCGCGTCATTAAGCAGGGCGGAAAGGAAGAGGTATTTTATATCTCTGGTGGCTTTATCGAAGTTCAGCCCAATATGGTTAAAGTGCTAGCTGATTCAGCCATCCGTGCAGCGGATCTTGATGAAGCTGCAGCGATGGAAGCTAAGAAAGCAGCTGAAAAAGCAATACTTAACCATTCTGCTGACTTGGATTATTCTGCAGCATCTGCGCGCTTGGCTGAAGCTGCGGCGCAACTACGTACTATCCATGAATTACGTAGAAAAGTAGGCCGCTAACAGGTTTTAGTCTTCGCTGTGAAAAGAAAAGGGTAGCTTATTTATATAGCTGCCCTTTTTTATTTATACTAGTCCAAACAATCATGCAGCATACGTAGGAGTTTTTTTATGTCTCTGGATATCGTCATTCTAGCTGCGGGCCAGGGTACGCGTATGCGCTCATCCCTCCCCAAAGTACTGCACCCCATTGCTGGCAAACCTATGCTGGCTCATGTAATTGATGCGGCAAGAGCATTACAGCCCAATAGCATTCAGGTTGTCATTGGGCATGGTGCAAAGCAGGTTACCCAACAATTAGCTGCTGATGATGTCACTTTTGTCATGCAAACAGAACAACTGGGTACGGGCCATGCTGTAGCGCAAGCAATACCTAACCTTAACGCCGATACCCTGTTAGTTCTCTACGGAGACGTACCGTTAATACATCCCAGCACCTTAAGCAGACTTTTGCAGGGCGTGACCGAAAATACAATGGGCTTACTGACTGTTAATTTAAGCGATCCTACAGGTTACGGGCGCATTGTTCGCGATAATCAACAGCAGGTAACAGCCATTGTTGAACACAAAGATGCCACGCCTGAACAGCTAACAATTTGCGAGGGTAACACGGGCATCCTTGCAGCATCACGCCAGCATATGGTGCAGTGGTTAGGTCGGTTATCAAACCATAACGCCCAAGCAGAATATTACTTAACCGATATTATCGCGATGGCCGTCGCGGATGGTGTGGCGATACACACAGAAACAGCTACAGAGCCTATGGAAGTTCAAGGTGCGAATGATCGCCAGCAACTAGCAAGCCTTGAGCGTTTTTATCAATTTCAACAAGCTAACGTGCTGATGGCGCAGGGTGTTACCTTGCTGGATCCAGCACGCCTCGACATTCGTGGCACAGTAAAGGTTGGTCGCGATATCACCATTGATATCAACGTTATTCTCGAAGGAAATGTTGAGATTGAGGATAACGTCAGTATTGGTGCAAATTGCGTCATTAAAAACTCTATCTTAAGAAGTGGCGCGATAATCAAAGCCAACTGCCATATAGAAGGTAGTGAGGTTGGTCCAGAAGCAGACTGTGGACCATTTGCTCGATTACGCCCAGGCACCAAGCTTGAGAAAAATGCCCATGTGGGTAATTTTGTGGAGCTTAAAAATACGCATTTAGGTGTAGCCGCGAAAGTAGGGCATCTAACCTATTTAGGTGATAGCGAAATCGGTGCGCGTACCAACATAGGCGCCGGCACCATCACCTGTAATTATGACGGTGCTAATAAGCATAGAACGGTTATGGGTGAGGATGTGTTTATTGGTTCGAATAGCTCCATTGTTGCCCCAATAACCCTAGGCGATGCAGCTACTACAGGTGCTGGATCAACAATTACTCAAGATGTTCCGGCGCACACCTTAGCGATTGGCCGGGGTAAACAGCGCAATATTGCAAACTGGGCAAGGCCACAAAAAAAGAGCTAGATGCTCAGTAAAAAACTTGATTGTTTTCAGCTATTTGGCGGTTTAGGGTCCAATAATCATAAAGAATACCTAGTAAAAATAGGCCGCCTGTACACAGATATAAAATACCGGTGAGCCATTTACCTAGGTAAAAGCGGTGAATACCAAAAACACCTAAAAACGTGAGCAGTAACCAAGCTAGGTTGTAGTTGTAGCGACCGGATAAGTAGTTTTGATTAACTTGGCGATTCATTGCAGGAATGAGGAATAAATCAATTATCCAGCCCACAAAAAACAATCCAAGAGTAAAAAACCAGATAGTCCCAGTGATAGGGCGACCATAATAAAATCTATGAGCGCCGATAAAACCAAAGATCCACAGTAGATATCCAAATACTGGTGTGTGATTTCGTAGTGAGTAATTCATAAGATGGGCGTTAACAATAATGTCTAAAATATTCAGAGTAGCTCTGTGTGTGTTTACGCTGTACCTAACCGGCTGTTCAGCAATTAATGTAGAGAAAAAATATCGCAGCAACAGCTATGACAACAGAATACAGTGGATCGTTCTGCACTATACCTCAGCCGACTTTGAGGACTCCTTGCACCTGTTAACAAATACAGCTGTCAGCAGCCATTATTTAATCAGTGAACAGCCCGTTAAAGTGTATCAATTAGTCGACGAAAGCAAGCGCGCTTGGCATGCAGGGGATAGCTCATGGCATGGTCGCACATGGTTAAATGCAACCAGTATAGGTATAGAGTTGGTGCATCCGGGCTATACCGAGCAGGCAGGGGAGCGAATTTGGCATGACTGGTCAACCGAGCAAATAGACAGTCTGATTGTTCTTTTGCACGATATTTTGCACAGATACCAGTTACCCATTGAAAGCGTTATTGGTCATAGTGATATAGCACCACAGCGTAAAGTAGACCCAGGCCCCAAGTTTCCTTGGTCAAGACTGGCGCAAGAAGGCATGATTCGCTGGCCATTAACAACTGACATTGATTTTTACAAGCCCATATTTCTTGTTGAGCTGCCCGATGCATTGTGGTTCCAAGAACAACTAGCGGCATTGGGTTATGCCATACATCAGAGTGCAGAATTTGATGAGCAGACCCAGCGCGTCATAAGCGTACTACAGATGAAGTACCGCCCTAGTGACTTTTCAGGCACAGCAGATGCTGAAACGGCGGCTATCCTTCAATCGCTTACAGAGCAGCAAAAACAGGCACAGGAAAAATAATGCTAAACACGCTTTGGTTAAGCTTTTTTATCGTAGCCACTGTAGCCGGCTTGACCCAGTGGCTGCAAGGTGATGCCACGGTGTGGGCGGCGATGGTAGAAAGCCTGTTCAGCATGGCTAAGCTGTCAGTTGAAGTGATGATTTTGCTGTTTGGCACGCTTACTCTTTGGTTAGGGTTTCTGCGTATAGCGGAGCAGGCGGGTTTGGTAGAACGTGTAGCAAGACTATTATCGCCTTTATTCTCCAAACTCATGCCTGAAGTGCCACGCGGACACCCAGCTTTGGGTTTAATAACCATGAACTTTGCCGCTAACAGTCTAGGCCTAGATAATGCCGCAACACCTATTGGCCTAAAGGCGATGCGCTCGTTACAAAGTTTAAATAGCTCGTTAACCACGGCTAGTAATGCACAAATCCTTTTTTTAGTACTAAACGCATCCTCCTTGACGCTATTGCCCGTTACTATCTTTATGTACCGAGCTCAGCAAGGTGCTGCTGATCCAACGCTCGTTTTCTTACCAATCCTTTTAGCGACCAGCGCCTCAACGTTAGTGGGGCTTGTGTCTGTAGCCTTTATGCAGCGTTTGAAAATTTGGCATCCTGTAGTACTGGCTTATTTGCTT